>NZ_DKSP01000180.1:695-1914 GCF_002472745.1 Sphingobacterium sp. UBA7253
CGGAATTGCTTCACGAACTTCAACAAGTTTTAAGTCACGACGTTTCAGACTAGAGTTCTCTTCTCTCAACTTACGTAAAGAAACAATTTGTCCCGGACGTAAATTATTAGAGTCCCCTGCATCAACAACAACTTTCTTGTCAAACAAAGAATCATTTTCTTCCATGAAATCCCATTTGTTAACGGCTTCTTTTTCTAAGAAACGAGTATCTCCTGGATCTTCGATGTTAACTTTTTGCATCATTTGGTGAACGATCGTCTCGAAGTGTTTATCGTTGATCTTCACACCTTGCAGACGGTATACCTCTTGGATACCATTCACAATGTAATGTTGCACTGCTGATGGACCTTTGATCGACAAGATATCCGCAGGAGAGATCGAACCATCTGATAATGGCATACCAGCTTTCACAAAGTCATTATCCTGAACAAGGATATGTTTAGAAAGAGGTACCAAGTATTTCTTGATTTGACCATCACGAGACTCGATAGACATCTCACGGTTACCACGTTTCACACCACCCAATGTTACCACACCGTCGATTTCTGTTACTACAGCAGGGTTAGAAGGGTTACGTGCTTCGAATAACTCCGTTACACGTGGTAGACCACCTGTGATATCTCGCGTTTTACCTGTAGAACGAGGGATTTTAACGAGGATACCACCTTCTTTCACTGTTACACCATTAGCAACTGCAACGTGGGCGCCTACCGGGATATTGTAGGTACGAATAACCTCTCCCGATTTATCAAGAATCTTGATGGATGGGTTTTTCGTTTTATCACGTGTTTCAATAATTACCTTCTCTTTGTGACCAGTTTGCTCATCTGACTCTTCACGGAAGGTAACACCTTCGATAATTGCGTCAAATTCAACTTTACCAGCAAATTCAGAAATAATTACTGCATTATATGGATCCCATTCGACCAATTTATCGCCTTTAGCTACTGTACCGCCATCCTCAACGAACAACTGTGAACCATAAGGGATATTTTGTTGGAATACGATTTTATTATGTGCATCAATGATCTTAACCTCACCAGAACGTCCTAAGACTACCTGATGTGTGCCATTATCGTTTGTTTGCGAAACAGTACGTACGTTTTCAAATTCGATTTTACCATCGTATTTAGAAATGATACTTGAATCAGCAGCAATGTTCGATGCCGTACCACCCACGTGGAATGTACGAAGTGTCAACTGTGTACCTGGCTCACCA
>NZ_DKSP01000180.1:2027-2480 GCF_002472745.1 Sphingobacterium sp. UBA7253
AACTGTGTACCTGGCTCACCAATTGATTGAGCGGCGATAACACCCACAGCTTCACCTAACTGAACACGCTTACCTGACGCCAAGTTACGTCCGTAACAACAAGCACAAACACCACGCTTAGACTCACAAGTTAATACCGTACGAATCTCAATTCCTTCGATACCTGCTTTTTCGATAGTTTCGGCAATTTCCTCAGTGATATCTTCATTTGCAGAAACGATCAATTCGTCAGTATCCGGATGAAGAACATCATGCAATGGTGTACGACCCAAAATACGATCGAACAATGGTTCAACAACATCATCATTATCTTTCAATGCTGTTGTATAAATACCACGTAAACCACCACAATCTTGTTCCACAACGATCATATCTTGCGCTACGTCATGTAAACGACGTGTCAAGTAACCCGCATCCGCTGTTTTCAATGCTGTATCGGCAAGACCTTTACGC
>NZ_DKSP01000180.1:2591-3918 GCF_002472745.1 Sphingobacterium sp. UBA7253
AAGACCTTTACGCGCACCGTGGGTAGAGATAAAGTACTCCAATACGGACAAACCTTCTTTAAAGTTTGACAAGATCGGGTTTTCGATAATCTCACCACCAGAAGTACCTGATTTTTGAGGTTTCGCCATCAAACCACGCATACCACATAACTGACGGATCTGCTCTTTCGAACCACGGGCTCCAGAATCCAACATCATGTAAACTGAGTTGAATCCTTGGTTATCATTCGAAAGAATATCCATAACGTGTGCCGTCAATCTGTTGTTGATACGCGTCCAGATATCGATGATTTGGTTGTAACGTTCGTTGTTTGTAATGAAACCCATGTTATAGTTATTCATTACTTCTTCAACCTCGTTAGTTGCTTGTTGAATCAATTCAGCTTTCGCAGCAGGAATGTTCAAATCTTCCAAGTTGAACGAAAGACCACCTTTGAAGGCCGTTTGATATCCCAATTCTTTCATATCATCCAAGAACTGTGCTGCACGGGCCATACCCGTAGTCTTCACAATTTCACCGATGATATTACGCAAAGATTTTTTCGTAAGCAATTCATTGACAAATCCCATTTCGTCAGGAACAACTTGGTTGAAGATCACACGACCTACAGTTGTTTCTAATAAGGTATCAACGATGCTACCATCTTTTTGTCTAACTTTTGTTTTTACTTTAATCCAAGCGTGAAGGTCAATTTGCTTCTCATTTAAAGCGATGATAACCTCTTCAGCCGAATAGAAAGTCATATCTTGACCTCTTACGATGTGATCGCCAGCAGTTCTACGGCCTTTAGTAATATAGTAAAGACCCAATACCATGTCTTGAGATGGTACTGTGATTGGAGAACCATTCGCAGGGTTTAAGATATTGTGCGCACCTAACATTAAGATTTGGGCTTCCAAAACTGCAGCATTACCAAGCGGTAAGTGGACTGCCATCTGGTCACCGTCAAAATCGGCGTTGAACGCTGTACACACTAATGGGTGTAATTGAATAGCTTTACCCTCTACTAATGTAGGTTGGAAAGCCTGAATACCCAAACGGTGAAGCGTAGGTGCACGGTTTAGCAATACAGGGTGACCTTTCAATACATTTTCAAGGATATCCCATACCACAGGATCTTTACGATCAACGATTTTTTTAGCTGATTTTACTGTTTTTACAATACCACGCTCGATCATCTTACGAATGATAAACGGTTTGTAAAGTTCTGCAGCCATATCTTTAGGAAGACCACACTCGTGTAATTTCAAGTGAGGACCTACAACAATTACCGAACGAGCCGAATAATCCACACGCTTACCTAACAAGTTTTGACGGAAACGACCT
>NZ_DKSP01000180.1:4064-4311 GCF_002472745.1 Sphingobacterium sp. UBA7253
GAAACGACCTTGTTTACCTTTCAAAATATCAGATAAAGACTTCAATGCACGGTTACCTTCTGTCTTAACAGCGTTCACTTTACGTGAGTTGTCAAACAAAGAGTCTACCGCTTCTTGAAGCATACGTTTTTCGTTACGTAAGATTACTTCAGGAGCCTTGATTTCGATCAAACGTTTTAGACGGTTGTTACGGATAATCACACGACGATATAAGTCATTCAAATCCGAAGTCGCAAAACGACCACCA
>NZ_DKSP01000180.1:4518-6083 GCF_002472745.1 Sphingobacterium sp. UBA7253
GAAGTCGCAAAACGACCACCATCCAAAGGCACTAAAGGACGTAACTCAGGTGGAATGATTGGAACGATTTTCACAATCATCCATTCTGGACGATTCTCGATATTTTCACGTGAACTACGGAAAGCCTCAACCACATGAAGGCGTTTTAACGCTTCATTTTTACGTTGTTGAGAAGTTTCGTTAGCAGCTTGGTGACGTAAATCGTATGACAATTGATCCAAATCAATACGTTTCAACAAATCTTCTAACGCCTCAGCACCCATCTTGGCAACGAATTTTTGAGGATCGTTATCGTCTAAATATTGATTTTCTTTTGGTAAGGTATCTAAAATATCTAAATATTCTTCTTCAGTCAAGAAGTCCATAAAGTTGATACCATCTTCTTCTTTAATACCAGCTTGGATAACCACATAACGTTCGTAGTAAATGATCATATCCAATTTCTTGGTAGGAAGTCCCAATAAATAACCAATTTTATTAGGAAGAGAACGGAAATACCAGATGTGTGCAACAGGAACAACCAAATTGATGTGTCCCATACGCTCACGACGTACTTTTTTCTCAGTTACTTCAACACCACAACGGTCACATACGATACCTTTATAACGGATACGTTTGTATTTACCACAGTGACATTCGTAGTCCTTCACAGGACCAAAAATGCGCTCACAGAATAAACCGTCACGTTCTGGTTTGTAGGTACGATAGTTAATCGTTTCCGGTTTTGTAACTTCACCACTTGAGCGTTCCAAAATAGTTTCTGGAGAAGCCAAGCTGATCGTAATCGAAGTGAAGTTGCTTTTAATTTTATTATCTTTTTTGTAAGACATACTTATTCAAAAGTTAAAGCTTTATAAAGAAGCTTTGAAGGACTAAGCCCTTCAAAGCCCTATTTGCTTAATTAATCCAATGTGATATCTAGACCCAATCCACGTAACTCGTGTACCAATACGTTGAACGATTCTGGTACCGATGGTGTCGGAAGGTTGTTACCTTTTACGATTGCCTCGTAAGTTTTGGCACGACCAACCACGTCATCCGATTTCACAGTCAAGATTTCTTGAAGGATGTTAGACGCACCGAATGCTTCCAATGCCCAAACCTCCATCTCACCGAAACGTTGACCACCGAATTGCGCTTTACCACCCAGAGGTTGTTGTGTGATCAATGAGTACGGACCGATTGAACGTGCGTGCATTTTATCATCAACCATGTGACCTAATTTCAACATGTAGATTACACCCACTGTCGTCGGTTGATCGAAACGGTCACCTGTCAATCCGTTGTACAAATATGTACGTCCAGATTTTGGTAGGCCAGCTTTCGCAACCCAATCTTGTACCTGATCCATTTCAGCACCATCAAAGATAGGTGTAGCAAATTTCACACCCAATTTTTGACCTGCCCAACCCAATACGGTCTCGTAGATCTGTCCCAAGTTCATCCGTGAAGGTACCCCTAGTGGGTTCAACACGATATCAACTGGTGTTCCATCTTCTAAGAATGGCATATCCTCATCACGTACGATACGTGCAACGATACCTTTGTTACCGTGACGACCGGCC
>NZ_DKSP01000180.1:6138-6813 GCF_002472745.1 Sphingobacterium sp. UBA7253
TTGTTACCGTGACGACCGGCCATCTTATCCCCTACTTTCAACTTACGTTTTTTAGCAACGTAAACTTTAGCCATCTGCACAATTCCTGATGGAAGTTCATCACCGACAGATACTGCGAATTTATCACGTTTGAATGAACCTAACTCTTCATTAATCTTGATATTGTAATTATGAAGAGCCATTTTGATCAACTCGTTTTTATCTTCGTCAGTTGTCCATCCCATTGGGTTGATGTTGTTGTAATCTAATTCAGCCAGGATTTTTTGCGTAAACTTAGCTCCCTTAGCAACCAACAACTCTTTATAGACATTGTATACCCCTTGGCTTGTTTTACCATTCACGACAGTGAATAATTTTTCAACCAAACGATCTTTCAATGATTTAACTGCTCTATCGTGAGCAACCTCTAGTTTCTCTAAAGTTTTACGCTCAACCTCTTTAGACATTTTCTTCGCACGCGAGAATAACTTCGTATCAATAACAACACCTTTTAATGATGGTGGAGTTTTCAATGAAGCATCTTTCACGTCACCAGCTTTGTCACCAAAGATTGCACGTAATAATTTCTCTTCTGGAGAAGGATCTGACTCACCTTTAGGTGTGATTTTACCAATTAAGATATCACCACCACCAACTTCAGCACCGATACGGATAATACCGTTTTCGTCTAAGTCT
>NZ_DKSP01000180.1:6936-7278 GCF_002472745.1 Sphingobacterium sp. UBA7253
GTTTTCGTCTAAGTCTTTTGTCGCTTCTTCAGATACGTTAGGAATATCAGCTGTTAACTCTTCTTCACCACGTTTTGTATCACGAACTTCAAGTTCGAATTCTTCAATGTGAAGAGAAGTAAACCAGTCTTCTTTCGCTACACGCTCAGAAATTACGATCGCATCCTCAAAGTTATATCCTTGCCAAGGCATGAATGCTACTTTCAAGTTACGACCTAATGCCAATTCACCATTTTCAGTTGCATAACCTTCACATAATACCTGTCCTGGTTCAACTCGTTGACCTTTCTTAACGATAGGTTTCAAGTTCATACATGTATTTTGGTTGGTTTTCTTGAATTT
>NZ_DKSP01000180.1:7362-15927 GCF_002472745.1 Sphingobacterium sp. UBA7253
ATCATCGAATGATACAAGACGATCATCGTCGTTTCTGTCGTAACGGATTTTGATTTCATCAGCATCTACATATTCTACTACACCATGACCTTCCGCATTGATCAATGTACGTGAATCTTTCGCTACACGACCTTCAAGACCAGTACCTACGATAGGAGCTTGTGGACGCAATACAGGCACGGCCTGACGTTGCATGTTCGATCCCATCAATGCACGGTTGGCATCATCATGTTCCAAGAAAGGAATTAATGAAGCCGCAATAGATGTAATTTGGTTTGGAGCAACGTCCATATAATCAAGCATATTAGGCTCGATAATTGGGAAGTCACCCTCATATCTGGCTTTCACTTTCGCATCTTCGAAATTACCTTTGTCATCATACAAAGCATTCGCTTGTGCGATTGTTTTACCATCTTCATCCTCAGCAGATAAATATACGACTGGCTCGTCAACCACAACAACCCCATCTTTTACCTTACGGTAAGGAGTCTCGATAAATCCTAAGTGGTTAATTTTCGCATGTACAGCCAATGAGGAGATCAAACCGATGTTTGGACCCTCAGGAGTTTCAATTGTACAAAGACGACCGTAGTGTGTATAGTGAACGTCACGAACCTCGAAACCTGCACGCTCACGAGAAAGACCACCTGGACCTAAAGCTGACAAACGACGCTTATGCGTAATTTCAGCAAGAGGATTAGTCTGGTCCATGAACTGAGACAACTGGTTTGTACCAAAGAACGAATTGATTACGGACGAAAGTGTACGAGCATTAATCAAATCGGTCGGCGTAAACACCTCATTATCACGAATGTTCATACGCTCACGGATTGTACGGGCCATACGAGATAGACCTACACCAAATTGAGCATATAATTGTTCACCTACAGTACGTACACGACGGTTTGACAAGTGGTCAATATCATCTACTTCAGCTTTAGAGTTGATCAAATTGATCAAATACTTCACAATCGCAATGATATCCTCACGGGTTAATACTTTCGTATCGTCCGGAGTTCCCAACTTCAACTTACGATTGATACGGTAACGACCTACATCACCTAAATCGTAACGTTTGTCAGAGAAGAATAAACGATCGATGATACCACGAGCAGTTTCCTCATCTGGTGGTTCAGCGTTACGCAATTGACGATAGATATGTTCTACCGCTTCTTTTTCTGAGTTGGACGTATCTTTTTGTAAAGTGTTATATATAATAGAATAGTCCGCATTGTTTGATTCATCATCTTTCGCTAAGATAATAGACTTAACGCCAGCTTCGATAATCAAATCAATGTGATCTTCTTCTAGAACAGTTTCACGCTCAAGGATAATTTCGTTACGGTCGATAGATACAACTTCACCTGTATCCTCATCCACGAAATCTTCTACCCATTTTTTCAATACCCTAGCCGCAAGACGACGACCAACATATTTTTTAAGACCAGATTTACTAACTTTTACTTCATCCGCTAAATCGAACAATTCTAAGATATCTTTATCCGAATCGTAACCGATAGCACGCAATAAGGTCGTAACTGGGAATTTCTTTTTACGGTCGATGTACGCATACATGACGTTATTTACGTCAGTTGCAAATTCGATCCAAGATCCTTTGAAAGGAATTACCCTTGCAGAATAAAGTTTAGTACCATTTGTGTGTCTACTTTGACCAAAGAAAACGCCTGGTGAACGGTGTAATTGCGATACGATGACACGCTCTGCACCATTTACCACGAAAGTACCTTTAGGAGTCATATAAGGGATAGTCCCTAAATATACATCCTGAACAATAGTTTCGAAATCTTCGTGTTCTTCATCATTACAAGATAACTTTAACTTAGCCTTTAAAGGAACGCTATAAGTCAAGCCGCGCTCGATACACTCTTGGATATCATAACGTGGTGGATCAATGAAATAATCCAAAAACTCTAGCACAAAAATGTTTCTTGAATCAGAAATAGGGAAGTTTTCCGAGAATACCTTGAACAGCCCTTCCTGATGGCGGTTGTCAGAAGTAGTTTCTAATTGAAAAAACTCCTTGAAAGATTCCAATTGCACATCTAAGAAATCTGGATATTCCAATACTTTCTTACTTGTCGCAAAGTTTATTCTTTCTTGTTGAATATTATTGTTTGCCAAGGGAATATGAATTTTAGTTTTAAAAAAACTGCGCTTACACTTATGCTGTAAACCACCTTTCCACTGTGCCCAGCATATACACAGCATAGTGGCGTATTGATATAAATAGGAATAGACTCTGACGAAAAATCGTCAGAGTCTAAACCTTTTCGGGCTAATTAGTTGAGATTATTTAATCTCAACAACAGCACCAGCTTCTTCTAATTGTTTTTTCAAAGCTTCTGCTTCGTCTTTAGATACACCAGCTTTTAATTCTTTAGGTGCTCCGTCAACTAAATCTTTAGCTTCTTTCAAGCCTAATCCAGCTAAATCTTTAACCAATTTAACTACAGCTAATTTTTGACCACCAGCTTCTTTCAAGATAACGTCAAATGAAGTTTTCTCTTCTGCAGCAGCAGCACCACCTTCAGCTGGAGCAGCAGCTACAGCAACAGCAGCAGCAGCAGGCTCGATGCCATACTCGTCTTTTAAGATATCAGCTAATTCTTTAACTTCTTTTACTGTTAAGTTAACTAACTGTTCAGCAAGTTGTTTTAAATCTGCCATTTTATTTTGAATTTTTGAATGTACTTTATAAAAATTGTTAATTAAATTGTAACGAATGTTTCTGTTCTAGAGGATTCGTTAACCTCTTTCTTCTAAAGCTTTTACTAAACCTGCAACAGTATTTCCTCCTGATTGAAGAGCTGAAATAACATTTTTCGCAGGAGATTCCAAGGCTGCGATAACGTCCGCAATAAGTTCGTTTTTAGATTTAAGATTAACTAATGCAGTTAATTGATTATCTCCAACGAATGCAGTTGCTTCAATGAAAGCCGCTTTTAACAACGGTTTTTCACCTGATTTACGCAATTCTTTGATTAATTTCGCAGGCGCATTAGCGACTTCTGAAAACATCATTGTAGACGCTCCTTTAAGCGTTCCAAAGATTTCTTCTTCATCAACACCAGCTTCGATTAATGCTTTCTTGATTAAAGTGTTTTTTACAGCTTTAATCTCGATGCCTTGTTCAAAACATTTACGACGAATGTTATTCACTTTTTCAACTGACAACTCAGCAGTATCGGTAATGTAGAAGTTACCGTAAGATTTAATCTGTTCGGCCAAAGCTAGAACAATTTCTTGTTTTTCTTCTTTTCTCATGATTAAATACCTGCTACTGATTTAGTCTCAATATGAATACCAGGACTCATAGTTGAGGAAATGTGAATACTTTTAAAGTAAGTTCCTTTAGCTGCAGATGGTTTCAAACGAGCTAGAGTTTGTAATACCTCTAGTGCGTTATCATATATCTTATCTGCATCGAACGACGCTTTACCAATAGAAGTATGGATGATACCGGTTTTGTCAACTTTGAAATCGATCTTACCACCTTTTACATCTGTTACAGCTTTACCAACTTCTGTTGTAACTGTACCAGTTTTAGGGTTAGGCATCAAGTTTCTTGGACCTAAAATACGACCCAATTTACCAACTTTAGCCATAACACTAGGCATAGTAATAATGATATCAACGTCAGTCCAACCACCTTCAATTTTGCTGATGTAATCATCTAAACCTACGTAGTCTGCACCTGCCGCTTTAGCTTCTTCTTCCTTATCAGGAGTACATAAAACTAAAACACGAACAGTTTTACCAGTACCGTGAGGTAATGTTGCAATACCACGAACCATTTGATTTGCTTTACGAGGATCTACGCCCAAACGAACGTCGATATCCACAGAAGCATCAAATTTGGTCAATGAGATTTCTTTAACTAAAGCCGAAGCTTCTTTCAAAGAGTATGCTTTACCAGCTTCAATTTTGGATAGTGCCGCTTTTTGATTTTTTGTTAATCTAGCCACTTTTCTTAAATTGATTTCTTAATTAATTGTTCCAAGGAGCATTACCTGATACAGTAATACCCATACTACGTGCTGTACCAGCTACCATTTTCATAGCAGCCTCTACAGTAAATGCATTTAAATCAGGCATTTTATCTTTAGCGATTGTCTCAACTTGTTCCCAAGTGATAGCCGCAACTTTTTTACGGTTAGGCTCGCCAGATCCACTTTTTAATTTCGCAGCGTCTTTCAACTGAACTGCTACCGGTGGAGTCTTGATGATAAAATCAAATGATTTATCAGCGTAAACTGTAATGACAACAGGCAATATTTGACCTGGTTTGTCTTGCGTACGAGCGTTAAACTGCTTACAGAAATCCATGATATTCACACCTTTAGCACCTAATGCAGGTCCTACTGGAGGTGAAGGATTCGCAGCTCCGCCCTTAACTTGTAATTTTACTAACGCACTGACTTCTTTTGCCATTTTGTTTTGAATTTAATTTTGTTAAATGTCTGTTAGTAAGTTGGAAGCAAATAACGTAACATTCATCGGCCAGGACGTAACACCCCAACCGAGGTGCAAAGTTAATAAGAAGATTTGAATCCTGCAAGTATCTAACTTTTAATTTTTCAGGAATTTATACTTTTTTTAAAAAGCTGGCATCCATTCGTTTATTTTTCAAATATATCACCGACCTCTCTATTCACCCCGAGCATAAAAGCCATCAAAACTATTTACAAATACAATAAAAAAAACACTAATAACCAACGTATATAGCATGTATTTCATCGGGTTAGGTTTCAATTTTTGATAATTCGATGGTAAGCTCCGATAAGGCTACTCTTTAATTTTTAAAATATTTCCCAATTGATCTTTAATCCCTTTAGGCAAAGCGGGGATTCCGTAGCTATCGAGATCATTCCAATAGGTGCGCTGATAATCACTGCTTCCTTTCAGAAATATACTTTTTGCAAATTGCTTTTTGTATTCAGTAAATTGATTTGTGGAGATATACTCCTTTTCAAGCACATAAAATTCATCAGATGACTCTATCGGCATATTTTCAGCTTGGCTCTTTTTCTTAACGCTAGCGACAGCTGACCTCACGACACTGACCAAATGATCCATTGTTAAATTATCCGGAGTTACATGCGCATACGTTTCTATCGTTACGCCACTATGTTGACGGCCCTGTATTTTAAATATCTTTCGGTCAATTGAGGTACCCGGCGCTACCCGATTTAGATATACCTGCCCTTTTCCCTCGTTGGAAACTTGTACAAAGCCCATGTTTGTACTCCCTTGTTTTATAAACCGCCGACCTTTATCCTTCTCCAACCGAAATCCTTTCGGCAACTGATAGGCGATCGAAGTGTTTTTAAGATTGATCACGCTTGGATTATAGGAAAAAAAAGTTCCCATCTTATCTGCGAGATCTTGCGTAGCACCTTTATTTTCAAAAATGCGGTACCCCTTCAGAATAAACCGAACCTTTTCTTTCTTATTCTTTAGTGGAATATAATACGAAATTATGCCATCGACAAAATATCCCATCTTATCATTAAGTAAAGCAAGGTTCCGAAAATACCCTTTTAAAACAACATAGTCAGCCTTACTCCGATCGCCTATCGCTACCTCATCAATCTTAATTGATCGGGGAACTATTTTGATCTTGCCCATCGTCTTTACTTCCGAAAAAGGCACCATCAAGCTACTATAGGCAACATGCTGAAAAGTTAGATTCACGGTTTTTTCCTGTTTCAACGAATCCAACACAACTTCTCCGGCTATATTTGTTGCACCAAGTAAGCTACCGTTATCCGCATACAGATTGACACCACTTATAGGTTCCTGTGTTAGGCTATCAATGACTTTAATTTGTGCATTGGCCAAGACAGAAATCATCGTTAATATCCCGATAATAAATCCTATTCTTATTTCAAATTTCATTTCAGTCCTTTTTATTTGGCCTTTATTAATTAATTAGGGATTAACAGTATCCAATAATCTTCTATAATTCTACTTATTTATTTCTGGTCCTATTATACCCTTCATTAAATGCATCAATAAAGGCGCTACTATTCATGATGACATAAACGATGAGAGCGAGCACCACTACTACTGCTGCAAATTTTAAAAGTTTCTTAATTTCCATAATTATTTAGATTTAACTATTGTCCCAAAAATAGACATTATGATATAGTTGTACCACAACCTGTGGTTACATAGCGACAAATTACCGTTAAATATCAATTAATCAATTGGAGATTTTCACCAAGTTGTTTTACCAGTCCATCGTTGATCGCTGGAATATGATAGTCTTCCAACTTCTCCCAAAATCGTGTCTTATAATTGCTTTTTTGGAGCGTTGTGTAAATACTCTTCGTCAAGCCCTTTTGATTAGATTTATATTCCTCTTCCGTTATATACCCATTCTCCATGACATAAAATTCATTAAGTATCTCACAAGGGATATGGCCGTATTCCTTTTTGCGTTTTAAAGACGCAACAATATTTTGGTAAAGGGCTGTTAAATTGAAAGGCGTCATGCTGTTTAATTCGGTTGCATTATAATTTTCAATTGTAACCTCGTGAAACGTCTTCGCCTCTAGGCTAAAAAGTTTTTCATTCACTACAGTATCTGGCAACACCTTATCCAAATACAATTGAACATTACTTCGATCAGCATCTGTCGTCAGGTGCCCTACCTCATTTCCTTTTTTCAACAAGCGAATACGGCTAGACGTATCGTTTTCCTTAACGAGATCATTTAATCGATCCGCTAATTTTCTATTATCTATTTCCGTAATCCTAGGAATCTGGAAGAAAGATCGCATTTTTGCATTATAATCCTTAGCGACAATAGAATCTACAAACACACGATAATCAATCAATCTATATTTAGGTTTACCCTTCTTCAACGGAATATAAAACTCTACAATTCCGTCCGAAAAATACTTATACTGATGATCAAATGTCTCTAGGGAGCGGAAATACCCTTTCAATACCACGACTTCTTTTGGCTTTGCCGTAACAGTGACTTCTTTTAAGACTTGAGGTCTTGACTCCAAAAAATATAGTTGTTTATCGTCCAGCGATACTAATGAAAAGGTTTTGTTTTCATAGGAGATATGTTGTACCGTAACTGCTAATGGTAGTTTTTGCTTCTTCACTCCATTATCGAGAAACTGAGTTACACCAGTTTTATCTGTAAATCCAATCAATGTCCCTTTTTCATTGTAAATATTTAATGAGGGAATTGGCAACTTATTCTGAGCGCCGACAAACTGTATCTGCGCTTTGCATAATAGCCCGGCTAACAAACAGATCAGAATAAATGTAAATTTTAGTTTCATATGCATAGTCAACCTACTAAAAGGCTACTATATTGGCCATGCCTGTAGCGCAACTCATTATTTTTATACCTATATTTTCATGAGAACGGCTATAAAGCTCACCAATAGATGTAAACCCAATCCATAGATAAAATCAATTACTATCAAGCTATAACCTGTTGCTCTAAGTAACCAGATCAAGCCCTTTTCACCAGAGAGGTGTCCAGCTCACACAGTAATAAAGCAACCCTGATCTTTGATCAAATTCGGAATAATCGTTATCCAGTTTATATTCAGAATTCTGTTAACTTTACTTTGTTCGTAGCATACATCTTTTATAAAGCTCAACTATTTAGATTTCGCTCAAATATAGCAACATTTTGGCTCCAATCAGAAACACCATTATAAAATGTACAATGTAGCTTATCCCCCATCAATTTCGACTATTTTTTTGGAAATCGATTACTGCACGCCAAAATTTTCTTATCTAAAATATTTATGGATAAAAACCATTAGATTAATAATAGCATGTAGCAATGTGGTATGCCAAAGTCCTGAACCTTTATTCTTAAACTCCATAATAAAAAAGAATAAGACTAAATTTATACCCATCAAAAAAGTATAAATGAAATAATAAGAGCTATATAAATGAGTCAAAGCGAAAAGAAGGGCAGAAATTAAAACTATCCATATTTTTTTCTTTTTAAAAAAAACATATGTAGACAGAAGTTTTACGGGTATAAATTGAAATAGTAATGTCTCAAAAAATGGCCCTAAAATTAGTGCATATATGAATATTTTCAATATACTTTGATCTCGAGTTACCGCATTTGAAACCGATTCAAACTTGAATAAATCAATAAGTATTACGTGACACAAAACATCAATACTCAGATAAGAAACTATCATAAGAGTATATAAATAAAGCACAGGTAATTTCAACAATCGATTTATATATTTTGACATGTATTTCCTTTTTGATGAAACTGTATGATAAGTCTATATGGATAAACCTTTACAACAGTAAGTTATGAAAGAATAATTTAACCAGCTAAAACGGACAATTTTCACATCGTAAATTGTCCGTTTTTCATTTTAGATAGTGATCTTAAGCGACTTCATAAGTTATAAATTAAAACTTTAAGGCATAACTACACCTAACATATAAGGTCTTACCCGTAACGGTTCTTTGCAATGAGCATATGGGGTGAGCATTTTCCAAATAATTCCAAACTTTATAGATTTGAAACCTTGCTTCGCA
>NZ_DKSP01000180.1:15951-45516 GCF_002472745.1 Sphingobacterium sp. UBA7253
GACACCGATAATAATGACAATACCATAAACCCACCATGCATTCGAAGCTTTATTATATAGGCTATCTTTAATTGCCGCCAGCTCTTTCTTTAGATCCCACAATAAATAAAAGGGCACTCCATATAAAACGATGAGACCATCGAAAAACAATAAGCGTATTCTATCAAGGGACTATACTTCCTTTATCTCAAAAAATAACAATCCTAATCAATTGCCGTCAAGCTATAACCTTTTGCTCTAAGTAACGAGATCAAGCCCTTTTCACCAGACAGGTGTCCAGCTCCCACAGCAATAAAGCAACCCTGGTCTTTGATCAAATTCGGAATAATCGTTGTCCAGTTTATATTCCGCCCTGTCAAGAGCTTTTCTTTCTGTTCGACAGACATCCATGTAGGATCCTCAATCAATGCAGTTAATTCTTTGAGGTTTTCATTTTTATAGGCATTGACCATTTTGGCCGTTAGAGCGGGATATTTATCCAACTGCAATACCCAGTCCATAAATAACTTTGGCGTAATCAAGTCTTTCAATAACCCGAATTGATAATCTGCTGTTTCAAGTTCGCCAATTGTTTTACCCTGAGCGGAGGCCAGAGCCGATAGCTCAATTTCATATGATTTCAACTTTGTTGGATCAGGACAATTAAAGCCTTTCATTGAAAATAAGGAAGCCATTGTTACCGGTGAAACATGATCCAATAATTTAATTGAAAGCTGCTGTGCCAACAAGACGCTATCCATTTTACGCACTTCGCTATCGGTAAAGTTTTTAATAAAACTAGGGTCAGGTACGGCAAATGCCTGTAGGACCTCCATATTTTCAGGTTTCGACAGATCCACTTCAAATACGACTTTCTGACTCGAATTAAGCGCATCCAGGCATTTTTGTTTGATCTCAAAATCGTCAGGGCACAACATGTGGATCGTACCAAACAGATAGGAATCTTGTTTAAGTCCATTTCCCGAGATTTTCCACAGCATCGAATTCCCCTGCGCAAAACCACTAAAAGTGATTATAAAAAAAAGTAATAGAAGAATAAAGTGTTTTTTCATCCGTTTAAATTTAAGGTTTTTATTTATTTTTGGCCGCATTAAAACCATCTTCAAATCCTCGAATAAATTCGCCGACATTAGATAGCAGATAGACACAAAATGCCAGAATAGCTATTATTACTACAAATAATAAAATTGTTTTAGTTTCCATAAATATTTAGATTTAGTTACTGTCCCAAAAATAAACATTAGGATATATCTATATTACAAGGGTGAGGCTAAAGGAAAAATTAGGAAGTTAAGAATTTATCACACAAGTATTTAGACTAGAATCTCAGCTCAAATATCGTTTTGTAATCACAAATCCGCTGGATTAGTAACCTTTTTCAAAATAAAGCAACCTCCCTCAGTAGGATGATCAAGTACCAGGTTATCTTTATTCTCTTTATAAATTAAATTTAAAATCATGAAATCTCCGACTGCCGCACCAGAGAAGAAAATTGCAAAAAATAAAAGTGGTAAATTTCCAGTAAAAATTGAATAAATCGCGGGTAAAAAGCCAACAAGGAGAAAAGGCATAACTACACCTAACATATAAGGTCTTACCCGTAACGGTTCTTTGCAATGAGCATATGGAGTGAGCATTTTCCAAATAATTCCAAACTTTATGGATTTGAAACCTTGCTTCGCAAAGGATGCGAATACAATGCCATGAATCAATTCATGAAGAACGACACCGATAATAATGACAATACCATAAACCCACCATGCATTCGAAGCTTTATTATATAGGCTATCTTTAATTGCCGCCAGCTCTTCCTTTAGATCCCACAGTAAACAAAAAGGTATCCCGTATAAGAGAATGAAAACAGCGAAAAACAACATGCCTATCATGTTAGCTTTAGACATACTAATCAATCTCGGCTCTACAACAAACCCTGGATAATCTATTAATTCATTCATTAATTTTCTCACATTATTCTCATCAACTACTCTTCAATTGCCAATAGCACAAGTCAAAACACCATTACTTTCTTTGAACTAGGGTAGAAAAAGTAATAATGTCTTCAAATTATATTTATAGAAGATGCTTTTCTCCTATAAATTTATACCATAGTTTATTCTTATAGCCTGCGATTCATCATTATTTAGTGGTATTAATTTATATACGGGCTTTATTTTTTTGATTATGTGCAACCATTGCACGGATAAGTAGCAAAATTAGAAAAATTCGATAGCCAAATATAATAATCAAGTTATGACTTTTTACTAACAACATAATTTAAATATCTTAATTTAAAGCCCAATCCAATGGAATAATTCTTATATTCACAACTTTTTAATAATTTCAATATCATGCTACTCTCCCCTTTTTTACTTATTTTGGGCCCATATATAAATAAAATGTTAACATTAATAGAAAACCGAAACCTAATAATTCACGTGTGCATTTCTTTCATATCTGGAAACTGTAAATAAGATAACGCCAAACAAGATACTCCTAATCAGAAGACTTGCAAACCCTCCTTCTATCCCATAATTTCCTCCCAACCAATAATCATTGGTTGGCAAAATAAGACTATATAAACCACTTTTTGTTGTTCCACTCATTGGAAGTGAAAATAACCATTGAATATAATTCCAACCGAAGTGTAATCCAACAGGATAATATATAGATTTCGTATGAATATAAGCATATGCATAAATTATACCACCTAGAAAATGGGAAGCAAATGCTGTGGTCGTAAAATGAGAATTTCCTAGATGACATGCAGCAAATAACACAGCGGAAATTATTACTGATTTTTTCTTATTAAAAAATCTACTCAACCCGCGAATCAAATAATACCGAAAGACAATCTCTTCAAAAAAAGCTGTACAGATACATATTAGAAAGATATTAAATTGATCAGACATGGTAATAGTATTGGAGGCTATATCTAAGCCAAACAATAGAAAAAACACAATCAATATAATACTTGATTGTAAAGTACCAAATATTAAAAGTTTTATTTTTTGTTTCAATAAATCAAAATTAGGACGAACCTAAGTAGTAAAGTACTTAGGTTCTTACGTAAAATAGTTTTTATTTTCAAAGCACTAAATTACCCATGAATTGCTGTAGGGCCACCAATGGATCCATCTAGATCTCTCTGTTGAGCCTGAAAAAATCGACCTAAAACCCAAAAAAAAGCTTCTGTCATACCATCTCCACCGTTTACTTCAATAATCTCAGAATTAGTCAATTCTGTTAGTTCTATTTTGTTCATAAATTTACAAGTTTATAAAGCTTCACCATTTATTCCTCTTTCAAATGCAGCAACGTTTTGTCTCCAATCAGCAACGACATTATATAAAAATGTCCCCAAAGCAGCTTGCCACCATCCCCCATCAATTACTTCCATTTCTTTCGCATCCATTTCCTGAACACCGAAACCTTTTAAATCTAATGTATTCATTTTTTTGATTTATAAAAAATTAGTCCCTACTCTATTGTTAGCCTTTTCGGATTCCTGCTCTATTGATCAACACTACTAAATTACTTTTGCTCAATGCACAAAAAAAGCATTCAGAAAATGATTTGAAATAAAATTATCACCCGCATTTGCTTGTCTCATCTGATTTAAATCCAGCAAATGAATATTTTCCTGCTGAACCTCTACCTTGATTTGGATTGAATAGTCTTTTTCATAGTAATACGTATTAAGCGATCTATCAAAAGTAATTGGAGCACCAATATCTCTAAGATATTCAATAATACGGGCCAATCGTGACACAGAAAGCCCGAGGCGGACTGCTAGTTCTGACTGCGTCCCCGTCCTTCTTTGGCGGATCAACTTGTCCAACAAATTAATCCGATCTATATATTGAAATAGCTTCATAATGATTTTAATTTATCGATCCATAAATCTGATAGCGCAGCATGAGCTGATTGAACACCACAGTATATTTGCTGCGGATCGTTTCCGACTCCGCTTTAATCAAATTACTTTTACTCGTATTGACATCATAGATCGATGCCTTGCCCGCTTCAAAACTCCGCAAGGTGTAATCCAAAGATTGCGCTGTTGCCGTGCTCGCTTCTACCGCAATACCATATTGCTTTCTGTTCTCATCCAATTCAAGCAATAGCTTATCTAAGATCTGCTGCTGAGCAAACTTTTCATTATCAATCGCCAATTGTATATTTTGCTGGTTCAAGTCGATCTGCTTCAACTGACGTTTTGTTTTTCCTTTGTTGAAGATGGGCACCGAAACCGTCACAGCGAGCTGCTGGGCAAAGTTGTCTTTACTCTGTACAAAAAAAGATCGCGTATTGTCCGCTTTAAAAGCATTGAAATAGGTACTTCCCAAGCCAGCGGATCCCTTTACCGTCGGAAATAACGCTGCTTTAACCAACTTGGACTCGACCTCAAGTCCAACAGCTTGACTTCGAAACTTAGCAAATACCGGATTATGCAAATAAGCTTCTTCCCGCAGGTTCGATATATCCGAAAAAGTATGCTCTTGCAGAAGATCACTCTCCGCTACTGGGACAGCCAGGCTTAAGTTATTATAGTCCGGGTAGTTCATCAGCTGGGCTAGTTTGAGCAAGGACTGTTGTCTATCTTTGTGATATTGTTGGTATTGCTGTTTCTCCCGTGCCAGATTGGCTTTTGCTTCGGCAACTACCGACACTGCTGTTGCCCCTACCGCCGTACTTTTCTGGGCCTTATCCAAGAGTTGCTGTGAAAACTGCATGGCCGAATCCTGTGAGACCAGCAGTGCCTGAGCCAGCAAGGTCTGCAGATAGGCTTCCATCAGCTGAACGGTAAGATTCCGTTTCAATATCTCTTTTTCGATATGTTCCTGTTCCGCTTCGGAAGCAGCTTTCTTGGCCTGGTTTCGAAAATAGTTATATTGGTATAGGGTCAGCTCCGCATTGATCCCCATGTTGCTATTCAGATTGTCATTGCGCCGAATCGTACCAAACACATCCTGTGATGATCCAAAAGTGGTATAACCATTTGCGTAGCCGCTCACACTTGGCAAGCGTTCCCGCACTGCCATTTCCTGATCCAGCACTTTTATCTTAGCCTTGATGTCCTGCTGTTTGATCGGCAGATTATGAGCCACAGCATAGTCGATACAATCCTGTAAAGTCCAGGCTCGCTGCGCCAGTACATTCGTAGATAACAGTATGTTTATAGTAATAAACCAACACTTTATCCTACTTCTTTGATAATTGTTCATCATTGAATAAAAAACAACAGTTAGTTTAACACGATCGATTGCTTTTTCCACATATCCTTATAGGCAGACTCTTGGGCTAACAACTGATTATGCTCCCCTTGTTCGATAAGTACACCATCTTTAAGCACCATAATGGTATCGGCCTCGGCAATCGTACTCAACCGATGGGCAATCACAATCATCGTCTTACCCGAATCTTTAAAGCGACGGAATGCCCGCTGGATTACCTGTTCTGTTGAAGTATCCAAAGCTGAAGTTGCTTCGTCTAAAATCAGAATGTCCGGATTGCGGTATAATGCTCGTGCAATGGCAATTCGTTGCCGCTGTCCACCGGATAGCATGGATCCATTTTCACCCAGCTGGGTTTCAAAACCAGCTGGCAGCTTTTCAATAAAAGACATCATGTCCAATTCATTGACTACTTGCAATAGCCGCTGAAAATTGGGAATATCTTCTCCGACGGCAATATTGCTAACGACGTTACCCGAAAAAAGATCGATCTGCTGGGGCACGATGGCAATGCGTTCCCGAAGGGAGCTCTTCGAAATATAGTTCAGATCGTATTGCCCAATAGAAATCTTCCCCTCCTGTAATGGATACAGCTGTTGAATAAGCGCTCCCAGCGTAGTCTTACCGCTTCCACTTTCTCCGATCACAGCCGTCATCTTGCTCTGTTGTATCCGGCAGCTAAAATTTCGGAATACCTCTACCCGTGATCCGTAAGAAAAACGAACATTATCAAAGACAATATCCCCAACCAGATCCGAAGTAAGCTGTAATTTTTCTTCTGATTCTTCGCGCTCCAGATCCATAATTTCAAACAGGCGATCTGCTGCAATCAATGCATTTTGCAATGTCTTGTTCATGCCGATCAATTGCGTCACCGGACCTGTAAAATAACCGATCAGGGCGTAAAATGAGAGTAGTTCTCCCGGTGTGATCGTACGTTCGATCACATAGTATGAGCCAACCCATAAGAGGATAATGGTAAATAACCGTGACAATAACTCGCCAGAGGTACTGGAAAACAAGCCATTCATCACCGAGGCATAAATGGTTTTCAATACATGCGAAAACCGATTGTCTGTACCACTATTAAAATAAGTTTCAATGCCAAACTGCTTGATAGTCTTGACCGAATTGAGCGATTCGACCAGATGAGATTCCAGTTCGGCCCCTTCTTCCATCATCCGGCGCTCTACTTTTTTGTTCAGTTTATTCGAAAGCCAATAGACCCCAAGATAAAAAGGGATAACAAGCAACATGATCAAAGCCAGCTTCCAGAAGTAGGTAAACATAAGCGCAAAGGAAAAGACTACGATCAACACATTAACGACCGCTTGTATGGCTACATCGTTGATAAAAGCACGAATTTTGACTGCATCATTGACCCGCGATATAATCTCGCCTACTTTCATTGTATCAAAGAAGCGTTGCGGAAGGCTCAGCAAGTGCTTATAGTAACCCAAAATCAGGTATTTATCGATCCTTTGCCCCGTCTGCAGGACCATGACACTTTTCAATGTACCAATGAGCAACTGAAAAATCAGAATGACCAACATACCGATCGAAAGAAGGTTCAATAAGCGCAGATTGCCATCGACCAGTACATAATCGGTAATTTTCTCAATGTAAAACGATGTTGAAAGCCCCAGCAGCGTATACACAGCAGCTCCCACCAGTGCCTGAACGATCACCGAGCGATGCGGCCGGATCAGATTCCAGAATCTCTTGTAAACATCGATCTTCTCATTTTTCTGTTCAAAATATTCATTGGGTTCCATTAAGATCAACACCCCAGTCCAAATCTTCTGAAAGGCCTCAAAGGTATATTTTTCTACTTTTCCCAAACCAGGATCCATCACCGTAATTTTATCCTTTTCCACCTGATAGATTACCACATAGTGTTGGAGCTGCTCTTTTAGCACAACATGGGCAATTGCTGGTAAAGATATCTGCGGAATGGCATCTATAGCGCCCTTGACACCTTTGGCATTAAAACCCATTTGTTGCAGTCCTTGAACCATACCTAACACATTGGTACCACGCGTATCGGTGTGACAGAATTGTCTAATCTTGGCAATAGGAATATGTGTACCATAATAGCCCGCAATAGAAGCCAGACAGGCCGCCCCACAGTCACGGATATCGTGCTGCTTAATGCAAACAGGAGATTTTTTCATTACAAATTTACTGTTGTCAGATTAATAAAGAAATTTTTATAATGCGCTCGTTTTAGCGCCAAGATTTGGATTGAACAGATTGTCGGCCCGATCGAACAGGAGCTGCCATAACGTACGGTCCAAGAGGTAAAACCGCGCATTAAATGTATTTCCCTTTCCTACAAAGGCCTTATTTCCATTGGGGAGGCTCAGAAAGTTTTGATCCATACGGCACCTGACCTTAAAAAAGGATCCTTTTTGTTGATCGTTTACCAGATTGTAGTCAATATCATGCACTGTCCCCGAAAGAAATCCCCATTGGTTATAATTATACGTGTCCATCTGGAATTTGACCGATTGATTCTTTTTGATATAGCCGATCGATTTGGCAGGCACCATACATTCAGCTATAAGCTGATCCTCTGGCGAAATTTCCAAAATATCCTGTCCCTGCACGAGCTGTCCTCCTTTTTGATATCCTTTAAAATTAACCACTGTACCTGTTATGGGCGCTCGAACAATATAATTTTGACCATCAATCAAGATAGACTTTTTCTCGGACGACAGCGACTGTGCCTTCTGTTTCAGTTCGACCAACTTAGCGCTCCATTGCGCCATCTGCTGCTTCCGTATCGTCAAAAACTGATTTTCAAGTTGTTCAAAAGAGTATTGTGTTTTATCAAGTTCTGCTTGGGAAACCACCCCCTGGCTGAATAGCTGATTATGTCGGTCCAGTTCACGGCGTGCTAAGGTAAGCTGCGACTGTATTTCAGACATACGTTGTTCCATGGACAGATATTCCAGTTGATATTGTCCACTTTGCAGACTTTTTGCCCTACCATCAAGAATAAGTTTTAGATCAGCGATTTGCCTCGCATAGTCATCCGTTAAACCCTTATTTAGAGACAATTTATTTTCCAGATCTTCGGAAACAATGATTAGTAGTGTATCCCCCTGTTTTACCTGCTGATTGTTGCCTACTATACGGTTGTCAATAATACGGCCACTGACCAAGGATAGCATCTTTGTATTCTCCATCGTAGGCCTGACGATTCCCTGTGCCGAAATTGAAATCGGCACTTTGATAAGCGGTAATAATATCAACCCTATAATTATAGCCACTATCAGCAGCAGGTATATAATATTTGTTCTTTTCATCTTGGTTTTAATCAACAATACAAAACTGTCTATTGTTGATTAAATCCACCACAACCTGAGGTTGTATTTTTAAATTTTCATCAAAATCTGTACTTGACACCCACCGCACTATATCCAACTAAATTCTTAAAAGATTGAAAATTTTCAATTCCATTTTGATTATTAAAAACAGACAAAACAGCGTTGTTTTTAAAACCTAAATTCTGCAACATGTTTTCACAAGTCAATATCAATTCTAGCTTTTTACTAATGATATATACCGAGGAAAGATCTATATCCATAAACTCGCGCCGTTGATCAACACTATTTATAACGCTATATTTAAGCATTGTCTTCCATTCCGTCCTTTTATGATTAAATTTTGGCCCCAACAAAATCATTAGTGAGTTCTGATCCGTTAGAAGTCCATCTTGATAACCATACCGTGTATAATCGTTTTTGAGGGTCATAGAAATGTTGATCGCTCCTGAGGAAAAAGAATTTAGATTTAGCATATAACCATGATTCCGCTGCTTAATCTGCGATTCTCCAGCACCCGAAAACTGATAAGAGCGGTTGTTCTGATAGTTATAGAACAAGGAAACATTCATAGGAAACTGATCTTTAAAAAGATTTTGTGCATAAGAGACATCTAGCCCTACATTTCGATACCCCTGAACCAATTTCAAATTTCTTAAAAGCGGAAAAGTCATATCAATAAATTGTACCAGCGCTTTTTCACTGTGCTGTCTATAGAGATTTATTCTAAAAGATTGCCCTTTAAATGGAAAATCATATAAATAGCCGAGCTTTACTGTATTGATTGCATAAATATCATGCAGCAATTGATGGTTTCCAAGTATTGTCTGATCATAAGAGATTACGCGCTGGCTTAGCCCTGATTTGACGTCAGGTGCTTGGGTAGTTCTTCCCCAATTAAAAATTAAACGATTTTTCTTAAATCGATCCAAAAAGTAATCCAAATTAATGTTAGCCAATAAAAAAGTAGAAGTAGATATAGAATCAAATACTTCGATTCTTTGACGCTGCAAGGCTATTGTACTACGAAGGTTAAAGCGTTTTAAATTAAAATTTGCTTCTGTGCGAGCTATATATCGCGTTTTGGCTTGGTTAATATTATCAGGAATAAAGCTATTATGTATATTACTATAAGATAATTCATAGACAAGTGTATTTACTTTTCCCAAAAGCTGTCTCAAATTAGTATGCAATATACTTTCATTGCTTGAAAATTTAATATTCTGTTTATTCCGATTAGTCTGCTCTTTCGTTGTCTCTAAATATTGAAGTTGCCAAGTATCTCTTGAAATCTCATTTTTCCAGTCCCAGCCCATATTCCAGGCTAAGGCATTATTTATCTTGGTCTCATAAGTCAAACGATTTGATAAAATATTGCTCCTCTGCTCCGTCATCTCTCCGAGATTAAAAAGCTCCTTTGTTTGAGGATATATTGATTCGTAACTTCCCTCTCCTTTCAAACGGTCTTGATAACTGGAAAAGATATTTTTGGCAATACTACTTTCACTCAATTTATATCGGAAATTCAACATAGTACCGATCATTCTAGCGCGCAAACTATCCGTACTATTTTTTTCATAAAGATTATTTCCTAAAAATCTGGAATTCTCTTCAGAGAGTCGGATGGACTTCAAATAATTTAAATTCAGAACCGCTTGTAATGAATATCGCTCCGTGTTCTTTTTAATCATTGTCGCATTCAATAAGCTAGATTCATTATTTAGCGTAATGTCCTTCGTATAAAATACCTTCTTATTCTGAGAGGAATAATAACTTGAAGCGACATTGTTAGAACGTATTGCGCCTGCATAATCCTCACTCGACCAGTCCTTATCAAAGACATTATTGATATTCGTCAACGAAAACAAAGAAAGATTGTCGCCAAAATAAAAGAGAAAGGGTTTAAATTTATACTTATTCTTATAGCCTAGAAATGCTTCCACATTTCCTTTCAATATATTCGTAAAACTATCTTTCACCTTTAGATCCAACACTTTCTCTTCATGCTCATTGCCAAGATTGACACGAAATGGATCCTGATAATTGGCAATCACTCTTATGTGATCTAACATTCCAGATTCCATGTTCTCCAAAGCTATTTTATTTTGAAACTCGAAGACTTCTTTACCATTGATCAGAATTTTATTAATCTCTTTCCCACCATGCACGATTTTGTAATTTTCATCGACTTTGAATCCAGGAATCCGTAATAAAATCTCTTTCAGATTGTCTCTATCTTGAAGATTCAAAGCCTTAAGATTATAGACCGTCGTATCATTATTAAAGGACGCAAAGCCTTTGTTCATATTTACCAATACTTCATCCATGCGAATAGACTCATCGCTTAGCATGATCACTGCAGGAAAATCAGATGCTTTACTCACTTTAGTTCGAAAAGTTTGAAAAGACATAGATCTCACCTTTAGTATGAACGGAAATCCATGTTCACGCAAACGGTATCTGCCTTTGTCGTCCGTCGTCATATAGTGCAGCATACGATCAGAATCCTGTACACTATAGAGACTAATTATTGCTCCTGAAATCGGATCTCCACTGGTTCGGGAAACTACACGACCATCAAGCAGCTGAGCTGAAGCACAATAACAAGAAAAAATGAAGAAAATACCCGACCAAAACCTCATTTGTTGTCCTAATCAATAATATTTTCAGTTTTCATCTTTTTTAGCAAAGGGGCTACCTGTTCTCTATACTTGGCGTAAGAAATACCAGTCTTTTTCTGAGCTGCATTCATTTGATTTTCGATATTCTTGGAAAATGCCTCTTTTGTTATTTTATCGATTTTGATAACATAGTAATCATTCTCCAACAAAACTGCCAAACCCGGAAGTTTAGCTCCGATATAGGGTCCAAAACTAATCGGATAATCTTCACAAAACCATACTACGGTATTGAAAGGATCATTCTTAAGGACTGCTTTACGGCAATTAAAATTGCCAACTTTCATTATTTCCTGTTTTACATCCCATTGTAATACTGCTGGCGAGTCTCGCACCTTAAATTGCTTACCGCGGAATAGATCTTCAAAATATAGGTTACCGGCCTGATCATAAAAAGAGAATAAATGTTTGAATGGGGGAGGACCATCCAATCCAATTTCTTTCTGTTCCAAGAGGATTGATCTCCCCTTGGATACATCAACATACAATGCATATTGCACTTCGAAACCCTCAATCAAATCTTTATATCCTTGCAAAAACACTGGATCATTTACTTCTTGCTCCAATCTCGCATTGAGAGAAGAGGAAAGCAATGTTCCTTTATAGGTAATCTTATATTGATTTTGCGCAACACAAAGTAACGCATATATACAAAAACTAAACGATAACAATATTTTTTTCATATGTTGATTTTCTCACGAATAGAATACTAATCGCAGCCAAAATTATATAAATAAGATTAAGAGTTAAATGTTCCTTGAATGGTAATTGCGCCATAATACCACCACAGCCGCAGGAAGGATAAAAATAGTATAATTCTAATATAATAATATAGAGGGTATAAACTGAAAAAAGAAGAATAGTCAAATAAAATCCTATTTTTCGATAGGCCAATAAGAAGAAAGCAACAATCAACTCCGCAACGATCACAGCTATCGCAAAATACTTCACGGAATTTACATAAAACAAATTAGTTCCAACTAATGTATCCATGAAAGTTTCAAAATTTTTAATCTTTTGATATACAGAAATCATGAGTAACACAAAAAGCCCAAATTGTATAACCGATACAATAAAATATAAAAGATATCTTTTCATAAAGTTATTTTTTGAAAAATAACGTAATCTTGGCATAACGACCAGACCTATATTTATCCCCAAATATTAAGCTAAACTTATCAGCCGTTAAATGATTGGTGAAGATGGGATAAGAATATTGACTGATATCAAAATCAAAATTGAGCTTAAAGCTATCTTTATATTTTCCTTCCACGAGATCATACCGATCATAAAGTATATAACTATTTTTAGTACTGATAATATTTGTCCGTACATACAAAATATTGTCAAAGATTTCTAGACCTTTATACAACCCTTCCAGCTGTATATTGTATGCCTTATTGGACTTCCCCTTAAAATCAAAGGTATCTATAGTGGTAATTTCACGAACAAATCTTCCGTCTTGATCAAATTCATAAAAGCTTGATCGATTATCGAACACATACAGTATACGATCTTGGAATACATAAAATTTACCACCATAGACACCAGGGTCTCCATTAACGGGATCTTTAGTCTCAATTGCTTTTATCAATGTTTGAGTTTGTTGCAAGGTATCAATAAGGTAAAAACCCAATTTTTCATCCTTTACTCCTGTGGATAGCAAAACATCTGGTTTCTTGCTGAGCTTGGCTGTACTAATTACAGTATATCCATCAAAATTGACAATATTCAATTTTTCAGAAACCAAGTTATACGTACCAAAACTTTTTCCTTTTGTAGATGAATTATAGAAATATATACTATGTTCATCTTGTCCTATAACCAATCCAAAGGGATATTTTTTTGATAGGTCCATCGTATGATGTTCAAGATTAGCAACATCCCAATAATGAACTTGTTGATTACTCTCTTTGAGATAATACCGTTCCACACTGGAACTTGCTATTTGATATAGTTTATCACCAAAATCTGCAGGTTTTAATGATTTAGTATAAGGTACAGCCTCCAAATCATTTTGCAAATCACCGTAGATGGTCTTTCCTTCAATTTGAAGTGCATCACAAACAACAATATTTCGCTTTTCTAGTGCATTGAAGCTGCTTGGTGATTTTAAACCACAGGAAATCAACAACACTAAACTTGGTATTAACAATTGGATTTTCATTAGATGAATTTATATACTTAAATTTTACTGATTGTCTGAGGGTGTTGGTTGGGATTCCTCATCTGGCATTGGTTCAACATGAGAATTATCAGAACCTTTATAAACCAAACCCCACAGAATACAACAAGATCCACTTCCTGGACAGATTCTAACACCATTGGAGGTAGAAGCATGGTCTTTCTCGTTTGTACCCGCATACGAATGCATAGACAAAAATACACATACCATAACACATAATGTGCTTATAGTTTTCACTAAAATAATTTTCATAAAAAATAGCTTAAATTAAATACAGCCTTGTAGCCCTTAGCTACAAGACTTGTTATAAAATAGAGTTAGGCTCCTGGTTCAGCTGGTGTATCCTGAGATTCGTCGTCCTTTCCAATTTCAATAAAGCCACTACCGTCGCCTTTTTCAATTGCACCCCAAAGAACGCAACCTTTGCCATCACCAGGACATACTTTCACCCCTGCATTTGATGCTTTCACCAAATCAATCTTAGAAATACCTACAAGAGTAAATATTACCGCCAATAAGGCAAGAGAATTTTTTTTTATTGTTTTCATAAAATTAAAAATTATTTATTGATTCCTACTCTATTTTAAAGCTTTTTCGGCAACTGCTTTTGTTGATCAACGATACAAATTTGGGCATTACCCATTACGTCCACCACAACCTGAGGTTGTATTTTAAAATTTATTAGATATTTTTGCGTGATTCACCAACAACTATAAATGAAATTTTTCGATATATTCCCAACTTTTGCCGAAGCCCCCTATTCCTATATTGTCGTACCGATTATATTGGTATGCAGCATCATTGGATTTTATAATAAATCGTTTTTCCATGCACTGATCCTGCACCCCTACGAAATAGCAAGAGGTAAGCGTATTCATACTTTGCTTACCTCGGCTTTGATTCATCGCAACTGGATTCACCTCTTGTTTAATTGTATTGTAATTTTCGGATTAGGGTATGATATGTGTGCTGTCTTAAATCAAGCACACGGAATTACTATTGCTTACGTCTTTACTATATTTATTTTTCTCCTTCTTATAATCCTACCAAATCTCATCCAAACACTTTTTAAAAAGAAAGACTTCACATTTACCGCTGTGGGTTCATCTGGCCTTTCCTTTGGACTATTCGGTTTTTCTGGACTATTTTTCCCTTTGCAAAAAATGAATCATTTATTCATTCCATGGATTCATAATTCAACACACTATTGGATATATGCTTTACTAACATCAGTACTACTTTCCCTCATCAAAATATCCAAAATAAATAGATCCTTACACTTGGTCGCATTTGTTCTTGGCTCCATATTAGCACTAATTATGAGCCCCTATGCTATCGAATTGAAAGACGCATTTTAAGGTTTAAGATAATTCCATATGGATTCTAACCAATTTGTATTTTTCTCACCCTCCCGCTCCGATCCTCCTTCAATCTCCAACACTTCATTTGCATCCAACTCGCTAACATTAATTTCTTTTAATTTCTTTTCCATGATATCTCAATATTTATTTTTATCAAAATTCATGGAAAAGAGGCTGAGCTACCACAACCTAGGGTTATAGACTATAACTAGAAGTTTTAACATTGAAAAACTTCACAACTTCAAGTTATATTTATTAAATTAGGCCATTCGATAATTTGGGTTTTTAAAGAATGGCAAGAGAAGAAATCGGAACAATTATTAGGCAGAAAAGAGAAAGTCTCAGGATATCACAGGAAGCTGTTGCATTCGTTTTGGAGATATCACAGGCTGCCTATTCAAAAATCGAACGCAATGAGACGAAGCTAAAGGTAGAGCAGGTATACAAAATAGCGGATTATTTTGGTATCACGATCTATGAACTTTTACCACCTGCTTTGGCTAGCGATATAACAGGAGAGAATATATTTGGCTTAAACTATCATTATAGCAAACTTGTTCTAAAGAAAATAATTGCCTTATTTCAAGGGAAACGATCTCAAAGTAAAGCCTAATCCCCCGCTTACACTTCTCCTTATTTTTTAATAGACTTCAACACCTTATCCAATACTGGATCTTTCCCCTTGATAACATCATCAACACTCCGCACGACAGGAATATCCGGCATGACACCCCGCCCCGCTTCGTTTACTTGATAATAAGGTTTGACATCCATTAGGCCAAAACGCCAACGCAGATGGGAGTTTGGAAGTTTCAGCACTGGAAGAACTCCCGCAACTGTGCCACTAGCTGCCCCACCTGTCTCCTCGCCCACAAACACAGCCCGCTTCCCAACTTTTAGATTTGTAGCAATTAAACTCGCAGCAGAAAAAGTACCGCCATCAATCAATACAAATAAATCACCGCGATAGCGACTGCCTTTTGATTTTTCGACTTTACTCCCTGTAAGGTGGGTATAATTTATCCCATCTTTGGAAAAGCTCTTTGTCCAGGATACTACAGCACTTGGTATAATAAATGGTGATAAAATGGGATAAGACCAGCCCGGCAATCCTTTTACCTGATAAAACGGCAAGTTGAATTTTGAGCTGATAACTGCCGGCTGAATAAATTGGAATTTATCTTCTTCCACTAAGTAACTGTATAGTTCACGGACATCGGACAAACGTCCACCCAAATTGCCACGAAGATCCAAGATCAGGTATTGGACCGAATTAAGCTCCAGCCGATCAAAAATCCTTCTATAGGCTTCTTTTGGACGTCCATACGAAAAGTCAACCACTTTCAATAAACCAACACTACTATCGCCTTTAACAGGGAAAGAGAGCTGTTTACTCATTCTTTTTAGGTTGGCATTATACCCAAAGATTTTACGCTGCTTTTTTTGATCACTTTTCTTCTGATCAGGTTGGCTCACTTTTTTCACAACCGAGGTCCTTATCCCTGATTTAGCCTTTGTATCGACACTGTCAAACCTTCTGACCACAGTCCGCTGATATGTAATATCGGCGCGAGAAAACAAAACCGAAATAGAATCTTTATACCCCAGTTCCAATTGGTAATACCGCGGTAATAAACGCTCAAAAGCCTGATCTATAAATGTCGTATTATAGCCGTCCGACGTAAAGGTTGGACGATATTTTGTGTACAGATTTTGTGGTTTTATACCCTCAATAGAAAGAATTTTAGAGCCTGCTACCAAACTTGAATCTAACGTTCCATTTTTTGAGAGATAGAGTGTATTTTCCTGCCAATGAAATCCCAGTTGTGAAAAGGGACCCTTACTTTTTTGATAACGGACTTTATCCTTACCTTTCGGGTCAAATTTGGAAATAAGGGGACTCAGCGTCATATGCCCCTGCCGAACTTGAGCCAGTACAGATGCTAATGCCAACTGAAACTGATTGGGCAATAATGGCTGGCGGATCGCCCTACGAAGGCTGTCGAACTTACCCTTTAACTGATCTTCCCGCACATATAGAAACAAGTCTGGATGCATTTTCCATAAGTTATGCTCAACATAGTTTATATCTTGCTGCATAGCTTCCACCGCCAGGGGAGTTTCAATAAATCGATTGTACTTCTCGACATTTGCACAGCTCAGCAATGTCAGCACATACACCAATACGAATAGATAAATAGTTGGCCTTTTCATTTGTAGTAAGATACAAAAAAAAGCCTTCCAATTTTCATGAAAAGCTTTTCTCTATCGTTAATTACTAATCTTACTCTTTTTCTACTTGCATGTAGTTTAGTTCAAGTGGCGTCTTACGACCGAAGACTTTCACCATCACGATTAATTTCTTTTTATCTTCGTGGACTTCTTCGATTTCTCCGGTAAATCCGTTGAAAGGACCGTCGTTGACTTTCACTGTTTCACCCACATAGTAAGGAACGTTAATGGTTTCACCTTGCTCGGCCATTTCATCCACTTTACCTAGGATACGATTTACTTCTGCTTGGCGCAAAGGAACCGCATTACCAGCTTTATCGCCCAAGAAACCAATTACACTATTGATATTTTTGATGATGTGCTCTAACTCACCGTCAAGAGCTGCTTCTAATAAAACATAACCAGGATAGTAGTTACGTTCTTTAGCAACTTTCTTACCATCGCGCATCAAGTAGTATTTTTCCATTGGAATCAACACCTGAGGAATCAAGTGCTCAATACCTAAACGGCTAACTTCGGCATCAATATATTGCTTTACTTTCTTTTCTTTACCACTTACAGCACGAACTACGTACCACTTTAAACCTTGATCTGCCATAAATAAATACGATTGAAAAATTAAGAAGCAATACCGTACAAGAATTCTAACCCTACGCTTGAAGCTTTATCCATTACAAAGACAACCAATGCAATAAGAAGAGATGCAACAAGCACAATAACAGCTGAACTTTGTAACTGAGACCATGTAGGCCAAGTCACTTTCTCAGTGATCTCTACATAAGAGTCTTTAAAAAAATCAAGTACTTTTGCCATTTTAGTTTATCTGTTTTTATAAGCACGGGCACCAGGACTCGAACCCAGACCAAAGGTTTTGGAGACCTTCGTTCTACCTTTAAACTATGCCCGTGTATTTCTTATTTTGTGATGCAAATATAGTGTTTTAAACCACTTTCTGCAAATCTTTTTTCACTTTTTTTTATTCTAATCCGATAAATCGCTTATCGAAAAAATAAGCTAATCAACCTCAGTCGATTAGCTTATTCTATGTGATTCTAAATCTTTAATTAAAGACTAGATAATTTCAGTTACCTGACCAGCACCTACTGTACGACCACCCTCACGGATAGCGAAACGTAGACCTTTTTCCATTGCAATAGCAGAAATTAATTTCACGCTGATTGTAACGTTATCACCTGGCATAACCATTTCAGTACCTTCTGGTAAAGAGATCTCTCCAGTTACGTCAGTTGTACGGAAATAGAATTGAGGACGGTATTTGTTGAAGAATGGAGTGTGACGACCACCTTCAGCTTTTGACAATACGTAAACCTCAGCTTTGAAATGATCGTGAGGAGTTACTGAACCTGGTTTACAGATAACCATACCACGTTTGATATCAGTTTTCTCAATACCACGTAACAATAAACCTACGTTATCACCAGCCTCACCGTAATCTAAGATTTTACGGAACATCTCAACACCTGTTACTGTAGATTTCAAGTTCTCAGCACCCATACCTAAGATCTCAACTGGATCACCAGAGTTGATTACACCTCTTTCGATACGACCTGTAGCAACTGTACCACGACCTGTGATCGAGAATACGTCTTCAACTGGCATCAAGAAAGGTAAGTCAGTCAAACGTGGAGGAATTGGAATGTAGTTATCTACAGCATCCATTAATTCCATGATTTTCTCAACCCACTCAGGCTCACCGTTCAATGCACCTAAAGCAGAACCTTTGATTACAGGGATATCATCACCAGGGAATTCGTAGAATGATAATAACTCACGAACTTCCATTTCAACTAAGTCTAACAACTCAGGGTCATCAACTAAGTCAGTTTTGTTCATGAATACTACTAACGCAGGAACACCTACTTGGCGAGCCAACAAGATGTGCTCACGAGTTTGAGGCATAGGACCATCAGTCGCAGCAACTACGATGATAGCACCGTCCATTTGAGCAGCACCAGTTACCATGTTCTTAACGTAGTCAGCGTGACCTGGACAGTCAACGTGTGCATAGTGACGGTTAGCTGTAGAATATTCTACGTGTGCAGTATTGATTGTGATACCACGCTCTTTTTCTTCAGGAGCAGAGTCAATTGAATCAAATGAACGAGCTTCTGACAAACCTTTATCAGCCAATACTTTAGTGATAGCAGCTGTAGTTGTAGTTTTACCGTGGTCAACGTGACCGATAGTACCAATGTTTAAGTGTGGTTTACTACGGTCAAATTTCTCTTTTGCCATGTTTATGCGAATTAGTAATTATAAATTATTTCTATTTGTTATATACTCTTGCTTAACTTTTACACAAGTACGAGCCAAAGATGGGATTTGAACCCACGACCTCTTCCTTACCAAGGAAGTGCTCTACCCCTGAGCTACTTCGGCTTACTAAAAAACCTTATTTACGTATTAATGCCCCCACCTTTAGATACATTATTATCAAAGAAGATAGAGACTAAATTTAATACTTGAAAAATTTGAGCGGAAGACGAGGTTCGAACTCGCGACCTATAGCTTGGAAGGCTATCGCTCTACCAACTGAGCTACTTCCGCTTAATAATTAGAAACTAGAGTAAATCTAACACCCTAATTAAAATAAAGTGTGGAGGGAGAAGGATTCGAACCTTCGAAGCCGAAGCAACGGATTTACAGTCCGTCCCATTTGACCGCTCTGGAACCCCTCCAGACCTGTAACTTTCGTTACATTTAGAGCCTCTTATCGGAATCGAACCAATGACCTACTGATTACAAGTCAGTTGCTCTACCAGCTGAGCTAAAGAGGCTTCTAATATCTTTATTTAAACTTACATTCTATCAACGTCTGACCAAGTATCTCTACCTTTTCAGCGAGTGCAAATATCGAATTTACTTTTGATTTCTGCAAGTTTATTTTTTATTTTTTTTCATTTAAAGAACTAAGCAAACTTTCGTTGTTTTGAACCGTTGTTCCCTTGTTTGCTGATGCAAAGATAGACACAAAACTCACTTTACAAAAATATTTGTCAAAAAAAAAAGACAGTTTTTGGCAATTATACTGATATGCAGCACAATAATTTTTGGTTGCATATTTACCTGTTTTGGTTATTTGGCTAATATACTATCTTTGGGCATGCAAATTTTACCGCAATCACTTTCAAAACTTACCCGATACTCCGTACTATTTACGGTACTTTTAATGGGATCGGCCGAATTGAAAGCTCAAAATATTATTCAAAAATTGAGTAAAAAATTTCTTTCCGCTGAAAGAGATTCGACACGTTCCGGTAGTTTTATGGTTTTACCGGCCGTTGGTTATGCGCAGGAAACGGGAGTTGAATACGGCCTGGCGAGCGCGTATAATTTTTATCTGGACAAATCTGATCCCAAAATCCGCACCTCCACCGTCACGGTCATGGGAACCTTTACATCCAATAGTCAGTCCAACTTCAAACTGCAGACCGATCTTTGGACTAGAAACAACGACTACCATCTGATTAGTGAAATACGCTACCGTAATTGGCCCTTTAACTATTATGGCGTCGGTATGGACACTTGGAAAGCCGATGAAGAACGCATTGATCAAAAATTATTTCGCGTCAAACTCGAAGCTGAGAAAAAAATCAGCAACAACCTGTATTCGGGTATCAACATTCAATACGATAACTTCACCATTCGTAGCGACAGTGCCGATCGCATTTTCAATCATTCCGATCTTATTGGAAAGCATGGCGGACAACAGCTACTCATAGGTCTTTCGCAATTGTTTGACAATAGGGACAACGTTTCTTATACAACAAAGGGGTATTATGCTAAATTGCGGCTGGCCTATGCTCCAAAGTTATGGACAAGTACTGATTTTACGGGGGCAAACCTCGATGTAGATCTCCGTGGCTTTATTCCACTGCACAACCAAGTCACGCTGGCTCTGCAAGGAATCTTTCGTTCCACATTTGGAAAAACCGTCCCATTTTACAACTACCGTGAGCTCGGTGGAGACATGATGATGCGCGGTTATTACCTCGGACGTTATCGGGACAAGAATTATCTTGCCTCACAGGCTGAACTGCGTTATCGCTTTCATCCACGCTTTGGCATCGTTGGATTTTCAGGACTCGGATCGACCTTTTCCAAGGAAAATAGCAGCCGATATGTCGCAAGTTATGGTGGTGGTTTACGCTACTTCTTTAGTCTCGAACACAATAGCAGCATACGCTTTGATTATTCCTTTGGCGAACAAAGACCCGGTGAAAAACGACAGTCGGGTTTCTATCTGTCCCTAAGTGAAGCTTTTTAATAAACAAGAGCATCCATATAGGCATGGATGCTCTTGTTTATTCTTGCCTAATGACATCCACCTTTTCCTTTTTCCCCTCCTCTCCAATTCCCTCAACTTCAGCTAAAATAGTTGATGCCCAACGGAACGCGGTAGATGACTGACCATCGACATTCAAAAAGAGGTCGGAACAGAAGGCTAGATCGGAACAGAAGGCTAAAATCGAATCAGAAAATTCTCTTTTCGCTGTCCTTTTCTAAAGTAAACCAACCCAATTCGGTATAGATCTATCGTAACTACACTATGATCATCCTCCTTCAGCCTATTCCAATAGGCTTCCCTTTTCACTGATAAATGGGGCTCGTTTATAATTAATAGATCTCGATCCCCAACATTTCCCAAAAAATTCAGGTCAAGATCGTCCTGGTCAATATAATAAATATGTCGGTACGCATAACGTCCACATTGGTCGTGCAAAAGACTCCTATAACTTTCGCGCGGCTGATCGGCCCAATAGCTAAAATTGTCGTAAGCAAATGTCCTTAATAATCGATCGATTAATGCATACTTTTTCTGTTCTACCTTGCTCTCGTTTTGAATAGTTTGTGGTAATTCTGAAACGCTCCCTTTGGATGTCTTTTGATAAATTACTTCGTCTACCAATTTATAAACAAAAGGAGAATGGGTCCCATGGCGACTATGGGATACAAAATAATGTCGCCAATACTTAAGCATGTAGTTCATTTCGCTGCAAACATCGCTAAATTTTATGATTTTTCACATGGAACATTAGGTTTTAGTTTGCGGGAATGATCCCCCTAAAACTGGAGAATAAAAACACTTCCTTCTCCTTCCGTACTATTGAGGAAAATAGTTCCCTTGTGCAAAAGCATAATCTGTTTGCTCAGGGTAAGGCCGACCCCTGTACCCGTCTTCTTCGTTGTAAAAAATGGTGTAAAGATCTGCTCCTGAAGATCAGCAGGAATTCCTGCCCCGTTATCTTCAATCCGAATCTGCACCTTTCCGTCTACTTCAAGAGCAGATAAACTAATATAGGCTTCTTCCCTATTTTTAACCGCATCTATTGCATTCAACATTAAGTTGAAATAACCTGCTCGATCAAATTAACATCTGCAGATAAGATTAGCCGTGTATTTTTCAGAATAATATCGACATCAATATTTTTCTGGATCAAGGTTGGTTCAAGCAGCTGATAGATATGCTCAAATAACTGCGAAATCTGGATCGGCGCTAGCTGAGGCTGATCGACTTTATTGATCATACGATAACTCTTCGCAAAATGTAAAAGTCCTTCGCTACGACGTTTGATGGTGGAAATACCTGTTTTTAGATCATCAATATCTTCAGCTCCTTTAAAATGGTCCAAACGACCGTTTAAGGTTTCAGCAAGTGAGCTGATCGGAGCGATGGAATTCATGATTTCATGTGTCAGTACACGTAATAATTTATGCCATGCCTTTGTCTCAGTCTCATCAATTGCTTCGTTGATATTTTGGTACACCACAATGCGAAACAAAGCTTCCTGTGTCTCAAAGCTTGAGCTCTGAATCAATAATTTTATTTTTCCTTTACTTGACTGAACGGACTCCATTTGCTGCTGTCCATTTTCAAGCAACATGGTTTTTTCATAAAGATCATTGTTTTTTTTCTTCAATCCAGTGATATTTCCAAGGTGTGGCAAATGAAATAGCTGTTTGAAAGCTTCATTTACCCACATGACCTTACCACTATCCATCTCATAAAAGATAATCGCCGAATTCAGCATATTGATCACACGATCCAGGTATTGGTGCTGAATCTCCTGCTTAATGCTGATCTCCTTATAAGTCTCGTTGATCTGATTAAAGGCCATAAAAAGCTGCCCTTCCACTGACTTTGTATTTTTCACCAAGAAGCGTCTGGTAAAGTCGCGGTATTTGACCGCTTCGGAAAATTCAATCAGCTGCCTGGCCAAAAAATTATACTGTGCATATAGGTTAAAACCCAGGTATAGCATCATACAAAAGATCAAAGCCGCCTGTACATATTCTCTTTTAAGTAGCAAATAAGCGCTCACAAGTGCTGCTACCAGCAGTAAGATAACCTTGATTGCATTTAAGATTTTTCCGTGCCTCATCGACTAAATATCATATTTCTCCAAACGTCTATAAAGTGCCGCCCTGGTAAGCCCTAATTCTTTTGCGGCTTTACTGATATTTCCGTTATAACGTTCAATCGCCGATTTGATTGCTTTACGTTCCAATTCTTCCAGATTTTGACTGCTGGGACTGGATTCGACAACGCGGTTATCTATTTGTTGTTCTATTGGCGAGAAAAAGAGGTCATTTCCAGCTATACTGAGCTGATCAGCCATAATAACAGCACGCTCGATGCTGTATTGGAGTTCTCGGACGTTGCCGGGAAAATGATACGCACACATTTTTTTAACCGCATCCGGTTCAAAGCCTTCAATCCGCTTATTGTATTTCTTCGAATAGATATCGAGAAAATGATTAGCCAATAGCTTGATATCCTCTCCTCGTTCACGCAATGGCGGTACCTGAATTTCAACGGTATTGATCCGATAAATTAAGTCTTTTCGAAAACGGCTTTCATCTGCGAGCTGTTTCAACGGAACATTGGTTGCTGAAATCAAGCGTATATCCACCGATATTGGTTGATAGGAACCCAACGGTGTAACCTGTCTATTCTGCAGTACGGTTAACAGTTTGGCTTGTTGTTGCAAAGAGATATTGCCAATTTCATCGAGGAACAATGTTCCCCCATTTGCAGCTTCGAATCTACCTTGGCGGTCTTCACGTGCATCTGTAAATGCGCCCTTCTTATAACCGAAAAGCTCACTTTCAAATAACGTTTCTGTCAGCGCCCCGACATCAACCTTTACATAAGTCCGATCTGAACGTAAGGATCTTCGCTGAATGGCTTGAGCAATCAGGTCTTTCCCGGTCCCATTTTCACCTAATATTAATATATTCGCATCTGTGGGGGCAATTTTCTCCAATTTATATTGCAATTCGTCCATAACAATGGAATTACCAATCAAATCAGGACTGCTCCCACTACTGAGCAAGGAACTTTTACTTTTCTTTTCTTTATTTTTTGATTCGGCAAGAGCGCTTTCTATCGTTGCCAATAATTGCTCATTTTCCCAAGGTTTCACGACAAAATCCGATGCTCCCTGTTTCAGCGATTTTACAGCGAGATCAACAGCTCCATAAGCGGTAATCATAATGACATGTACCTGTGGAAACTTTTCTTTGATCCGGGACAACCAATATAATCCCTCATTACCGGTATTAATCGTACTTTTAAAATTCATATCTAAAAGCACCAGATCATAAGGTGTCTTCTCCAGATGTGCTATTAGATTCTCCGGATTGGGTTCAACTTGAATATGACTAACTTTAGGTTTAAGCAAGATTCTTGCCGCAGTTAATAAGTCCTGGTCATCATCAACGACTAAAATAGATGCTTTTTTCATACTTCCTGACTTCATTGAAGATACTAAGATAACTATAAATTCAACGAGCCTGCGTAATAATCATTGATATATTTTTGCAGCAGCCATTCATACTGTTTGACGACCAATTGAATCTGGCTGTTATCGAATTTATTTTTTGCGGTCAAAAAAATCACTGAATTACTGTTTCCCAATTCGAAAACTACCTTGGCAATACGAAAAGATTCCGCGTAGTTTTCATTTTGACTACGTAATTGTGTAATCATGTTACTTGCATTCTGCAAGTTAAAAACCGCATTGGACGTCGCCGACCGCAAAACATTTTGTTGGATCTCTTTTTGAAATCTAGCCGTCTGCAGATCTAATTTTGCCAAGCGGACGTTGTTATAAACTTGCAAATGATTAAAAATCGGAACAGAAAGATTGAGAGAAATATACTTTCCTACGTTATTACGCATTTGTGACCAATACGTTCCCTGAATCCCCAATTTAGAATAATTTGACCCTAAACCAGCGCTCAGACTCAATGACGGATAATAGTATGATTTTGCAATCTTAATATCCCGCTCCGCCACTTTGATCCGATAATCCAGCGCCTGTATATCGGGCAATTGATCAACGGCCATTTCATAGAGCTGTTTCGCATCCAGTCGTTGCCCGCTCTCTTTTATTCCGAGGTTATCCAATTCGCCCAATTGATTTTCATCCATATTTAGTAAGGCAGCAAGCTTCACGCGGCTACTGTATAGTAACTGACGATTATTTTCAATCGTGTTGACATCATTTGCCAGTTGTCCTTTCAGATCAAAGTAATCCCCAGGATTAATTGCACCTTCCTTATGCATACTCTCCGCACGTCTGACCTGTTCTCGGGTTACTTCAGTCTGCATTTCTGATTGCCGCAATATATCCTGAGCAGTTAAGCTTTGGATATAAGCGGTAATAACGTCCAGTTTTAACGCATTAATCTGCGTATCAAAAGTCAATTTACCGGCAGTCTTTGCATCAGCACGCATCCGGATATCGTGAAATAAACGGAACCCTCTAAATATTGGAAGACTTGCGCCCAAAGAAAAATTCCCTGTTGAGTTGTTGGATGAAATATATTGAAGGGTCGAATTATCCTGAGATCTTCCTGATGTTAGGCTATGTTGTAGGCTTGCATCAACATCGGGAAGTCTATTCGCTTTAGCCTGTGCTAAATTCACCTCCGCACGCCTCACATCGAGTTCATTCTGCAATAAGGTTGGATTGGCCTTTATTGCCAACTGAATACACTCAGCTAAGCTCCGCTTGGTAATTTGTTTATCGTCGACCGCCGCAATTGTTGCTGTCCCAGCCACTCTTTCCGTTAGTCGCTGCTCCGTCTGTTGCGCCCCTGCCTTGGCATAACTCAATAAAAAGCATAATGTACTATATATATAGACTCTCTTCATATCCATTTTTTATTTTCTTGCTGACCATCGCCATGCCAAACAACAAAAACACTAACTATCAAATAGATACAAAAAACATATTTTCAAAAATGTTCATTAATGAACAGTCGGTGTGCGTAGTTGGACAATAGCAAAGACAAACTGTATAAATAGCAGAATAATTCAAATCAAGTTCGATAGTTATTCTTCCATTCAATGGATATCAGTCGGAGCTTGTTCGGACTTTTTTCGGTCACAACCGAAGAAGCACCGAAGAAGTACCGAACAAGCTCCGACTAAGCACCGACTAAGCACCGAACAAGGGTTGAGTAAATAACGAAAGTAATATAGTTAAATCCTTAATTTTAACAGACCACTTTTACCAACCGTTATAACCGATCGACCAATATAGCTACCTACCCCCTTCCCTAATTTACACCAACAGAGTAACCCCTGCTCCATCGGAATTAATGTGCATCACCGCAGCCAGATTATATCTGCCAAAAGCGCTTCAGTTGACGCTCTAAACAGCAAAAAACTTCCAGTTGTACGCCTTCGTACAAGAAGTGTCCGCTATCGAACACCAAGCTTAAAACTAAACAAAACAAGAACCTATCAATCAATAATTTACATTCTTGGCACAGCTTTCATAGTTACATACAAAATTGATATTAAATTATGGACAGACCTTTAGAAAAGAAGAAGTGGAATAGCAAACGTATCATGACTATTGTGGGGGTTGCTGGCTTAGTTGGATTGATCAGCGCCAGTTTCTATTTTACCTCCGGCAAAAGCAAACTGAATGTTGAAGCTGACCGCATCTCTATTGTCGAAATAAAAAATGGAAACTTTCAGGAATTTATCCCTATAAATGGCACTGTGCTTCCTATTAGCAGCATATACCTCGATGCTTCTGTTGGTGGACGCGTAGAAGAAAAGTTTGTAGAAGATGGCGCTATCTTAAAAAAAGGGGATGCAATCATGCGTCTTTCCAATACCGATCAGGAGCTTACCTTGGTACAACAAGAAACGCAAGTGCTGAATCTATTGACACAGTCCCAAATAGCGCAGACCAATGCACAACAAGCATCGATTAACAACCGCAACCAAATGGCTGATGTAGAACAAGCTTATCGTGAAGCCGAACGTATCTATACCTTAAATAGAAAATTACTCGCTGAAAAAGCCATTGGTACACAAGAGTTCGAAAAATCAAAGAACGAATACAACTATCAAAAAGAGCGGGTCAACTTGACCAAACAGATCCTAAAACAGGACGAAATCTCCAATGCGCAAAAAACTAATCAGGATAAGCAAACGTATCAACGTACACAGAGTGCATTGGAACTGATGAAAAGAAAAATTGGTGATCTGATCGTTAGAGCGCCTGTTGACGGACAATTGACAGCCTTCGATGCAGAAATCGGACAAAACAAAAATGCCGGGGAACGGTTGGGACAAATCGACGTTTTGACAGGATTCAAAGTGCGTGCTGATATTGACGAACATTATATCAACCGTATCTTCCCAGATCTGCAAGGTGAATTTTCTATCGGTGAAAAAACCTACAAACTCCGTATCAAGAAAGTCTATACACAAGTTACCAATGGACGATTCCAGGTTGACATGGAATTTATCAATGATGTTCCAAAAGGGATACGTCGTGGACAAACTTTGCAGATACGTTTAGCGTTAAGTGACGAGACAAAAGCATTATTACTGGCAAAAGGAGGATTCTATCAACAGACCGGTGGTAATTGGATCTTCAAATTGGATAAAAATGGAAGCACAGCGTATCGTGTGGATATCCAACTAGGAAGACAGAATCCGGAATATTATGAGGTCATCAAAGGTCTACAACCGGGAGATAAAGTTATCGTATCGAGCTACGAGACGTATGACAAGGTTCAAGAACTGAATATTAAAAAGTAACATCATATAGCGGTTATCGAGAACATCAGGTCTGTCGATAACCGCTTTTATCATACGACCATAATTATGATTAAAAACTTTATTAAAACCGCACTTCGTAACCTTTGGAAAACCAAAGGTTACAGCTTTCTAAATATTTTTGGACTGGCGGTCGGGATTGCTGCGGCATCGTTGATTTTTTTATGGGTTGAAAATCAGTTGAGCTTCAACGATAATTTCGCCAACAAAAAGGATATCTACATTGTCAAATCAAAACAGACATACGATGGAGCCACCTATGTATTTGAATCTACCCCAGGACCCTTTGCCCAAAGCATAGCGAAAGAAATCCCAGGCATCAAGCATGCAGTACGCATAAGCTGGAATTCGCCAATGCTGTTTTCGGTCGGAGACAATAATATATTTCAAAATGGTGTATATGCCGATGGAAGCATCGCTGATGTGCTATCCCTTGCATTTCTTGAAGGGGATCGAAAGACTGCCTTTGATCAGGTCAATAACATTGTATTATCAGAAACTGCAGCGAAGAAATTATTTGGCAACCGTCCTGCCTTGGGAAAAACCGTCAAAACAAACAATAGTGAGCCATTTATTATTGCGGGGGTAATCAAGGACCTCCCCAAAAATAGCAGCTATGATTTTCAATGGCTCATCCCTTTCAAAAAATTTGAAGCAGGTCAGGATTTTCTAAAAAATTGGGGGAACAATAGTGTTCAAACCCTAGTTCAGGTCGAAGATAATGCCAACGTCGATCAGATTAACAAGCAGATGATGGATTTCGTCAAACACAAGACCAATGGTGAAGTCACTTTTTCACAGAATTTCCTCTATCCAATGGAACGTTGGATTACCTACAATCAGTTTGATAACAGTGGTATTGAAAAAGAAGGTGGCATTAAAAATATTCGTCTATTTACCTTTATCGCTTGGGTTGTCTTACTGATCGCCTGTATCAATTTCATGAATCTTGCAACTGCAAGATCTGAAAAAAGAGCAAAAGAAGTTGGAATGCGCAAAGTGGTTGGTGCAAGTCGCAAATCGCTCATTATGCAATTCTTGGGAGAATCCCTTGTTTTGGCAATTATTTCCTCTCTTGTTGCTATATTGCTAATCTATATCTTCATCAGGCCGTTCAACACCATGATAGGCCAGAATCTTCAGGTTAATCTTTTAGCCCCCTCACACCTGCTATTTTTAACGACAATAACATTAGCATGTGGATTATTTGCAGGTAGCTATCCCGCGTTTTTCCTTTCGGCATTCAAGCCGCTTTCAACGATCAAAGGAACGAAACAGAAGGCCGGTAGTGGAAGTCTCGTCCGTAAAGGGTTGGTCATCCTGCAATATACAGCCTCAGTTGTGTTAATTATCTGTACCATTATCATCTACCAACAGATTCAGCACAACAAGAACAGAGATCTCGGTTTTGATAAGAGTCAGGTGTTGACTAG
>NZ_DKSP01000180.1:45603-62387 GCF_002472745.1 Sphingobacterium sp. UBA7253
TCTGCCGCTCATTAAAAATCAATTATTAGCAACAGGAGTTGTGCAAGAAGTCGGTGTCAGTGACATGAGTATCCTCAATATCAACTCCAATACGTCCGGTTTTAGCTGGGAGGGAAAAGATCCAAATGCCAGTATTTTGATTGGTATGTTACGTTCTGATGAGGGCCTTATTCCAGCTTTAGACTTAAAGCTTTTTGACGGTAGAAACTTTCATCAAAATTTTGTAGGCGACAGCACATCGGTTGTCATCAACGAAGCATTTGCAAAACTGATCAAAAAAGATGGCCTTGTGGCCGGTAACATCATCAGCTACGGTGAGGAAAAGTTTACTATCGCCGGTGTCGTCAAGAACTTCGTTTATAACAATGTGTATGCCGATCCTGAGCCGATGCTGTTTCTACCAATGAATAGAGATAATGGGATCATGACCATTAAGACAAAGGCTGGAGTAGATTTACCAGATGCCATTCAACAAATCGAGAAGGTCATCGTCAAAAATAACCCAGGCTTCCCTTTTGACTATAAATTTTTAGATGATAGTTTCAATAATAAGTTTAAAGCGGAGCTTTTTGTACAGCAACTATCCAGTGTATTTGCACTGATGTCTATCATTATATCCTGCTTAGGTCTATTTGGTTTAGCCGCCTTTGCAACAGAGCAACGCGCAAAAGAGATCAGCATTCGTAAAGTCTTGGGCGCCTCTGTTTCGGGACTTATCCAAATGCTCAACCGTGAATTTGTCATTCTTGTAGCAATATCATGTATCATTGCCTTTCCTATTGCATGGATGATCATGAGCAAATGGCTAACTAATTATGCACATCATATCGATATTTCCTGGACCATTTTTATCATCAGTGGTCTGACAGCTATTATCATTGCCCTATTGACCATCAGTTCACAGGCATTTAAAGCAGCGATAGCCAATCCGACAAAGACTTTAAGAGATCAATAAACACTAAAAAAGAATTTAATAACAGAAATAGTAACTGTCCAAAGCAATTTCGCCAAGGATACAAAACATAAAAACCATGAGCACAAAAAATATGATCAAAATCACAAATCTTCAAAAGTATTACCGCACAGAAGAAGTTGAAACCGTCGCATTAAACAACCTCAATATCCATGTCAAAGAGGGAGAGTTTGTTGCTGTAATGGGGCCTTCGGGCTGTGGGAAATCGACTTTACTCAATATCATTGGTCTATTGGATGATTTGGATGAAGGAAGCTATCTATTCAACGAGATTGAAGTTGCCAAATTCAAAGAACGCGGTCGCTCAGATCTTCGCAAACATAACATTGGTTTTGTGTTCCAGAGCTTCAATTTGATCGATGAGCTGACCGTATTTGAAAACGTGGAACTTCCACTGGTTTATACCAATGTTCCAGCAGCAGAACGCAAAAAACGTGTAGAAGAAGTTTTGGAAAAAGTGCAGATCATGCACCGTCGCAATCACTTCCCACAACAGCTTTCCGGAGGTCAACAGCAACGTGTGGCTGTCGCTCGTGCGGTTGTCAATAATCCCAAACTGATCCTTGCCGATGAGCCTACAGGTAACCTCGATTCCAATAACGGTAACGAAGTTATGCAACTCCTGACTGAATTGAACGAGGCCGGCACAACCATCGTCATGGTAACACACAGTGAGCACGATGCAAAATTCTCTGATCGTGTAATCCGCATGCTAGACGGACAAGTGATTATGGAAACAACTTCGGTATAAGACAACTCATATATAACCAAGATATTAATCCTAATAACCTATAGATGATGAGCACGATTAAATTAATTTTCAGACAATTATGGCGCAACCGTCTTTTCACATTTTTAAATGTATTTGGGCTTGCCATCGGAATAAGTGCCTGTTGGCTAATTTTCCGTATCGTCAATTATGAATTTAGTTTTGACCAGCATCATCCGGAAAGTGAGCAGATTTACAAGGTCCATACCTCCTATGAGGAAAAGGATAAATTAGATCATTTCGATGGTGTTCCCGCACCATTACCGGCATATATCAAGGATAACTTTGTCAATGTTGAACTGACAGTACCCATCTTTAAACAATACTTCGAGCGTGTCAGTAATAATGGCGGCGCGCAGAAAATAGAGTTTGAAGATCAGCCCGAAATCATCGGTACCACGGGAGACTATTTCAAAATGACACCTTATGTTTGGTTAGCTGGCGACCAAAGGAATATACTAAAAAATAGCCATGAAGTCATCCTGACAGAATCGCGGGCTAAATTGTATTTCCCAAACACGTCAATAGACCAAATCATAGGACAGACCTTATCCTATGATAGTACATTATACAATGTCGCCGGTATTGTAAAAGATCTAGCTCATCCAAGCAGCTTTTTGGGTAAAGAATTTATCCGGATTCCAGAACAGGAATGGAATAGCACAAACTGGAACAATTCAAATTCCAATTGGCAGCTCTTTATTAAGGTAAAATCATCGGCTTCCCTTCCTAACCTCATAAAGACAGCCGACAAAAAGGCGTATGAGATGACACATGCTGAATTTGACAAGTTTGGATTTAAAATGCATGTAAATACAGTTCCTTTAAAAGACTTACATTTTACTTCTTATGCGCAAAATAATGTTGATCAGAAAATAATGTACGGTCTTATCGGCATAGGTATATTTTTGCTCTTACTCGCCTGTGTCAATTACATCAATCTCGCTACAGCCCAAATCCCACAACGCGCCAAGGAAATTGGTATCAGAAAGACATTGGGAGAAAGCCAGAAAAGAATTACAAAATCCTTTCTGCTAGAAACATTTTGCATTACGGCTTTTTCGGTGCTTTTATCTTGGCCTTTACTTATTCTCATTCAAACAGTTTTAGCCGCATATATTCCCGATCAGCTCAAGCTATATCCAGATCCCTGGGGTGTATCGCTATTTTTAGCAACACTTACAATTACGATTACTTTAATTTCCTCAGGTTATCCGATTTTATTGACAAACAAAGTCAAGATTGTTGAAGTCATTAAAATCTCGAATGCGCAAACGCTCAAATTTGGCAATCTTTCTTTTCGAAAAATGCTCATTGTTTTTCAATTTTTGATTGCCCAGCTATTTGTTATTTCAACTTGCATCATTGGTCTACAATTGAAACATGCACTACAGAATAACTACGGCTTTGATAAGGATGCGATCATTACCCTACGTTTTCCGAGTAAAAGCTATCAGGACAGTAATGTTGATCCTTTTGTTTTCAAACAAGCGATTAAGCACATCGCAGGTGTTGAGCAGGCTTCCTTGGGGCATCTGCCCATGAGTAACGACCATTGGGGAAATGCCTTGTTTGCCAAAAGTGATACGGGACAGTTACAAGCCGATGTACAAATGAAATTTGTCGACCAAGATAACTTTAAGCTCTATAATTTTAAAATGCTTGCTGGCCGCCCGCTGCAATTGGCCGATACGAGCACAGGCATCGTGTTAAACTTAGCCAGCGTTCAAAAATTAGGTTTTAAATCTGCTGAAAACGCTGTAGGGAGCTTTGTTACGTATACCGACAAACAGCGCCAGATTGTGGGGGTAACCGACAATTTTCACACAAAAAATCTCCATGCAGCCATTCAGCCTGTCGTTATGCTAAGTTCCGTTAAAAAATGGGAATTAAACAGACTAAGTGTCAAACTCAATAATAATTCAGCTACCTGGCCCGAAACATTAAAGCAGATTGAAAAAGAGTGGCAAAAATATTATCCAAAAGCGCCATTCAAATATGATTTCTATGATCAGCAAATCAAAGAACTCTATAGCAGTGATCTAAAATTCTCGAAGATCATCAATCTATTTACATCAACGACAATTCTCATCAGCTGCCTGGGATTGATCGGACTGGTTACCATCACGACGGTACAGCGTACAAAAGAAATTGGTATTCGAAAAGTGTTGGGAAGTACGGTACTGGGGATTATTGGATTATTATCAAAAGATTATATCAAACTTATACTCATTTCTATTTTGATCGCTACCCCAATTGCTTGGTGGACGATGCACAAATGGTTGGATGATTTTGCTTATAAGATAGATCTATCCTGGTGGATGTTTATCATTCCAGCTGTAGCAACCCTACTCATTGCATTTTTTACAATGAGCTACCAATCCATAAAAGCAGCGCGTGCAAACCCAGTAAATAGTTTAAGAGATGAATAAAATAGTCAAGAAGCTCAATAGTGATCAAGGAGAATGATGGGAATCAGTCATGATCCCATCACAATCCTTGTTTTGAATAAAGCGCTACAAGGAGTGACAAAAAAACAAAGTTAATCAAAGAAAGCCTATCACCATGATAAAGAACTATTTAATAACCGCAATTAGAGAATTAAGGAAACGGAAATTCTATACCGCGATCAATATATTAGGTCTGTCGGTCAGCCTTACTGCCTCCATATTAATTATTTTCTGGGTACAGGACGAAAAGAGCTTTGATAAATTCCACCCAGATTTTGAACAGATTTACAAAGTCAATTCTCATTTGGATCCCGAGCACAACGGTTCGATATGGGGGACATCTCCCGGGCCTATAGGAAACTATGCACAAAATGTACCGGAGGTAGATTACGCAACGCGTGTTTCACAGGATTACAATACCACGTTGGTCAATGACAAACTGAAACGTCCGGTAACTGATATGAACATCTATTATGTAGATGGTAATTTTTTCAAGATGTTTCATTTCCCCTTGAAAGAGGGCTCGCTTGCAGGTTTTCAGGAAAATTATAAACAGGCACTTATCACCCCATCAACTGCTGAAAAACTTTTTAGTACGCAAAAAGCCATTGGAAAAACTTTCCGTTATCAGAAAGATCTCTTCACCGTAGCAGGTATCCTAAACGATGTTCCACAAAACTCCTCCATGCAATTCGATGTCGTTATCCCACTGGGGTATCATGCACAGCGGTTTACAAACTGGGGCGGCAACGGTAAATGGAAAACAATAGATGAAGATATGGGCAACTATAGTTTTTCAACGTATATTAAAGTCAAACCTCATGCTTCTGCAGCACTTATCGGAAAATCGGTCACAGACACTTATACCAAAGCCCGCGACGGTGAAAACTCGACTATATTTGTTTTAGATCCACTCAAAACCATGCATTTAATCGCTCCTGACGGAAATAAATCGACACTTCGCATGGTTCAGATTTTTGGGATCATTGCGATATTGCTCCTAGTGATCGGTGCGGTAAATTATGTCAATCTAAGTACTGCAAGAGCATTGGATCGGGCGAAAGATGTTGGTATCCGTAAAATAATCGGCGCCAACCGTCTCCATTTATTCCTACAATTTATCACCGAAACTGTTGTTGTATTTCTTTGTTCACTACTGATCGCTTTCATCCTTATCGTGATCCTTCATACCGGATATAATCAGATCGCACAAAAATCAATCAGTCTAAATTTCCATAACACGACGATATGGCTGTATATTGGGGCAGCAATTATAGGCACATTGGGACTGTCCAGTATATATCCTGCGATACAGCTTTCCTCGTTCAATCCCATTCATTCGTTAAAAGGAAAATCAATAAAAGGTGTTTCCTCGAATACCATGCGTAAAATATTGGTGGTTTTCCAGTTTACACTCTCCGTAACGCTAATTGTATGTACGCTGATTATTAAAAAGCAATTGGACTTTATCCAAAAGATCAATTTGGGGTATGATAGAGATCATGTATTAACACTTGGTCTTCCTGAGGAGGCTTACAAACATATGGACGCGATACGTGCTGAACTAAAAAGCAATGAGGCGATACAAGGGGTTTCCCTATCAAGTTTATACAACATGACCGATTTTGGAAATGCCACGGGCGATATCGATTGGCCCGGCAAGTCCAAAGACAACAAACTCATTGTTGCTCAAGCGACCATCGATAAGGATTTTATTCCTTTGATGAACATGCAATTCCTCGAAGGAAAAAACTTTAGCGGAATGCCGGTTGATTCGTCCGGCTATATCATCAACGAGACTTTGGCGAAACAGATGGGATTAAAACCGCCGTACGTGGGATCCAATATGAGTTTCCACGATTTCCCTGGACAAATTATCGGTGTTGTGAAAGACTTCCACTTCAAATCCATCAAAGATAAAATAGGCCCAATGGTCTTCTGGACGCGCTGGGGATCGGGCACACTTTATGTTAAAACGAGTACGACAAAAGCCCCTGAGGCCATTAAAGTTTTAGAAAAGATCTATAACCGCTATCCATCAGACGCCCCTTTCAAATATACTTTCATTGATCAGCAATTTGATAGTCTATATAAATCCGAGCAGCGCACAGGTTTGTTGTTCAATATTTTCGCTGGCATCGCCATTTTTATATCTGCTTTAGGTCTGTTTGCGTTGGCAACTCACGAAGCGCAAATGCGTGTAAAGGAAATCGGTATCCGTAAAGTTCTTGGCGCTAGCACCTTTGGAGTCGTCCGTCTATTGGGGAAAAATTTCGTGATACTCGTCTCCATTTCCATTCTGATTGCCTGCCCTATTGCAGTTTACCTGATGAAACAATGGTTAAGCAATTTTGCCTATAAAACAGATCTAGAGGTGCAAACATTTGTCTTCGGTGGTATCTTGGCCTTGCTGATCGCCATTTTCACCGTCAGCTATCAGGCTGTTCGGGCAGCTTTATCCAATCCCGTAGATAGTTTAAGAGACGAATAATAAGAAAAATACAGTAAAAGTGGATTAAACATATTGATACACTAAAACTAAAGAATAAAGCGATGATCAAGAACTATATAAAAATAGCCTGGCGCAATATCTCCAAAAATAAAGGGTATTCAACCATAAACATAATTGGCTTGGCAATAGGATTAGCCTGTTGCCTATTGATAGCAATTTATGTGCAAAATGAATTGTCATACGACAAATATCATGTGAATAAAGATCGAATTTACCGCATCGTCCATGACTATAAAGATGTAAGCAGCACAGAACAGCATCAAATCTGGGGCAATGGTCCAATCGGTGAAGCCATCAAAGCCGATTTTCCTGAAATCGAAAAGGTCGTTCAATTTTCAGGGCAAACGTCTATCCTGCTCAAACAAGGCGATAAAAGATTCCAGGAGGAAAATGTATTTTTCATGGACTCTACTGCATTTGATGTCTTTAGTTGGAAGGTTTTAGCCGGCGACCCGCATACAGCCTTAAAGAATGCCTATTCTGTCGTATTAACAGAAAGTACCGCTAAGAAATATTTCGGAGATCAAAATCCCATTGGCAAGACGCTTGAGGGAGGTTTAGCTGCTGGTCGTGCCGATGCAGGTCTATATACTGTAACGGCAGTAATGGCCGATGTCCCCCCTAATTCACACTTTACGTTCGATGCATTGCTCTCGATGAGTACATTCCGAAAAGCACGGCCGGACGTATTTAATAAAGAAGGCTGGGATTATGTAGACTTCTACACGTACTTTCTCGCTTCAAAAGACTTTGATCCTGTAAAGTTCGACCAGAAAATACCGAAGTTTCTCAAGCGGCAACTCCCAACAAATGAAAACCCAAATGCAAAATACAATTTCCATATCGAGCCACTTCTGCAAGCTTACATGCACTCGTCTGCGGATCGTCAACCCGGTACCAATGGAAGCTATCAGAATTTATACATATTCAGCATTATTGGCGGATTCATCTTACTGATCGCCTGTGTGAACTTTATGAATCTGGCTACATCAAGGTCAATGGAAAGAGCAAAGGAAGTCGGCGTACGAAAAACCATAGGAGCAAGCAAAAGCAATCTGATCTTTCAGTTTATGTCTGAATCATTGGTTCTTGTATTCGTCAGTAGTATTTTGGCGATACTGCTCGTTATGGCCTTTCTCCCCTTTTTGGAAGCATTCTCGGGCAAACACCTCAATTATTCGTCCCTGAAAAATGGGACGACCTGGGCAATATTCCTATTCACCACCATTTTTACGGGACTTCTTGCTGCCAGCTATCCCGCGTTGATTCTAGCAAATTTCAAACCGATTGCAGTACTTAAAGGAAGTTATAGCAACAGCAAAGGGGGTACATTATTACGTCGCGTATTAGTTGTTTTCCAATTTTGCCTTTCTATTGCGCTCATTGCAGGTACAGTCGTCGTCTTTTCTCAACTAGATCAATTACAGCACCGAGATCTTGGATTTCAAAAAGATCAACGGCTTGTGATAGATTATAATTTCGATGATAAGGTAAACAATAACCTGGAAGCGATAAAATCTACACTAGCAAAAGATAAAGATGTTTTGTCTGTCACGGCATCACGTACGGTACCGGGAACATTTTTTCCAAATGCAGGAACAGAAATCATGTCAGCAAACGGAACAATGAGTCAATTTGCTCCTTTCTTATATGAAGTCGATGTTGACTTTATTCCTAATATTGGTCTGCAAATGGCCGCAGGGCGTGCCTATTCCAGAGATTTCCCAGCAGATACGGCCCATTCACTTGTTATCAATGAATCTGCCGCAAAACAATGGGGCTATTCAAATCCACAAGATATTATTGGCAAACAATTTCGTCAATGGGGAAGAGAAGGAACGGTTATCGGTGTGGTGAAAGATTTCAATTACCTTTCTTTACACCGTAAGATTGAGCCTTTAGCTTTGCGACTTGAACCAAGCAGCAGCCGCTATTTAACCTTAAATATCCAACATGTAAACCAGCCTGAGACCGTTGCCAGAATCGGCAAGCTGTGGAATGAACTTGTACCAAACCGTCCATTTTTATATAGCTTTCTCGACGACAATTTCAATCGACAATATGAAGCGGATTTTAATTTTAGAAGACTTTTTACAGCCTTCTCCGGCCTGGCACTTTTTATTGCCTGTTTAGGTTTATTGGGACTTGTTACGTATACAGCCCAACAGCGGACCAAAGAAATCGGCGTACGGAAAGTTCTCGGTGCATCCATCTATAATTTAATCCTCCTGCTCTCTTCCGACTTCATCAAGTTATTGGCTGTAGCGCTTCTCATCGCGACACCACTATCTTGGATGGCGATGAAAAAATGGCTTGACAATTTTGCGTATCACATTGAACCACAATGGTGGATGTTTGTCTTTGCTGGTTTTGCTACAATCATTATCGCATTAGTAACGGTGAGTTTTCAAACACTCAAGGCTGCCAAGGCAAATCCTGTAGATAGTTTAAGAGACGAATAACAATATAATTTAATCCCATCACGATACTCCAGCTATGAACAACCTCCTATTAAAATCGGCAATTCGACAACTTTGGAAGAATAAACTATTCTCCCTATTAAATATTATTGGACTAGCCATCGGCATTACGTCATGTTGGGTCATATTTAAGATTGTCAATTATGAGTATAGTTTTGAAACTGGAGTTCCTCAGCTTGATCGAACCTATCGGATCATTTCTCAGTTTAAAAATGATGGTAAGGATAATTACAATGGGGGATTGGCCAAGCCGTTTTATCAGGCCATTCGAAAAGAAATTCCGGGCGTGGAACTGGTCGCTCCAGCATTCAGAAATTATCAAATGGAATCTGTCACAATCAACAAGGGACAAAAAAATCAAAAACTTGTCGAGGACTTTGATGAGGCTGAAGGCAATGTGACGGAGACTACCAGCGACTACTTCAAGCTCGTTGGCTACAAATGGTTAGCAGGTTCACCTGAGAAAGCATTTTCAACTGCCAACGACATCGTATTGACAAAAAAAAGGGCAGCCATTTATTTCCCAAACCAGGCTGCCCAGGGCTTAATCGGCAAAACCATCTTTTATAACGACAGTATACCCAAAACAGTAACTGGTATTATTGATGACCTTGGCTTCAACACGGAGTTCAATGGCACAGAATTCGTCTTGCTTAAAGAAGAAGTCTACCCACTGAATGTCTGGACGAATACCAATGGTACTGACAGACTTTATATCCGATTAAAAGATGGTGTAAAAGACCTTCCAATCCAGGCAACTATCAATAAAATCGGACAAAAAAAATGGCAGGAATTCAGCCAGGAAAAAAAACCTAAGTTTGACTACAACCGTAAGGTCGTGGTCATGCCACTAAAAGATTCCCATTTTGCAGTCCACATAAAAGAATGGTACGCCGAAAGAACAAGCAAAACCGTTATATATGGATTAATTGCCGTAGCTGCCTTTCTGATGCTTTTGGCCTGTATCAACTATATCAATCTTAGTACGGCACAAATCCCAGCGCGGAGTAAAGATATTGGTGTCCGTAAAACATTGGGAAGTAGTCAGGGAAAATTGGTTAGCCAAATTATTTTTGAATCGCTTTTAACCATTGCCATTGCACTTGTTTGTTCGGTCTTTCTGACGAAACTGGCCTTTTTCTATTTTCAGGAAATGATTCCGGAGAAAGTAAAGGATTTTACAAGTTCGACGACATCAATGCTGTTTATCGCAGTTTTACTGACCGTAACGACTTTAATTTCCTCGGCATATCCTTCTTGGTTAATTAAAAAGGTACAGCCTGTCAATTTATTTCGGGCTGGCAAGCAGTTTCAAATCGGAAAAACACAAATCAACCTTCGGAAAACGTTGATTGTATTCCAATTCTTTATTGCTCAATTCTTTACGGTTTCAGCACTCATTATCGGCCAGCAACTCTCCTATACCCTCAACAAAGATATGGGATTCGACAAAGATGCTGTTGTTACTTTCGATCTACCTTCCAAGCTCATCAACAAATTTTATGAGGAAAAACTGGATCAAAGTAAGAAACAAACACTCCTACATGAGATCCAAAAAATAAAAGGTGTTTCGGCAGCGTCAATCGGTAGCAAGCCCCTATCAAATAATTATTCATCATCTTGGTTTCATCGACAAGACCCTACACTAAAAGAAAAAATTTCATCCGATATTTTCTTTAAAAATGCAGATCCGAATTATATAGCTGTATATGACATGAAGCTAATCGCGGGAAATAACCTACCACAATCAGATACTGTCAATGCCTATATTATCAATGAATCTGCAGTAAAAGCTTTTGGTTTCAAATCCCCACAAGATGCCATAGGAAAATCTATCGGTCAGGAAGACAGTATGTTTCCGATAGTCGGTGTTATTAAAGACTTCCATGCCCAGGAATTCTATAAAGAGATCACACCTTTGGCTTTGCGCAGTTTTAGTCGCGGTGCTTATACCTTCAATATAAAACTATCGGGAAACAGCAAAGAATGGAAAACCAGTATCCAAGCGATCAATAAAGTATATACACAGTTTTTTCCGGAACTCCCGATAGAAATAAAATTCTACGATGAAACGATCGCTTCTCTTTATCAAAAAGAGCAAAATCTGGCCAAATTAATTAACGTGAGTACAATTGTTGCTGTTTTAATCGGTTGTTTGGGTCTCTTTGGGCTGATTACCCTTGCGGCTTTCCAACGCAGCAAAGAGATCGGTATCCGTAAAGTTTTGGGTGCGAGTATTCCAAGTATCTTTCATTTATTAGCAAAGAACTTCGTACAACTCATTTTAATCAGCATCCTAATTGCCGCACCATTGACCTGGTGGACGTGTAGCAAATGGCTGGAAGATTTTTACTACCGCATCGACCTTACGGCAACACCTTTTATCTTAGGCGCTGGGCTTGCACTATTTGCGGCAGTACTGACCATTAGTTTTCAATCGATCAAGGCGGCTATCCAAAATCCTGTCAATAGCCTACGGGACGAATAGCGACACGAGTATATCAAATTGGAGGATTAACAAAAAACGAAATAACAATGATTGTAAATTCACTTAAAACAGCCTATCGTTTTTTTAAAAAACATAAGTTGATCACGTTTATCAATATCACGAGTCTTGCGATTGGTATTACCGCGACGCTGGTTATTTTCCTGATGATCCAATACGACTACAGTTTTGACAAACATGTTCCCAACCAACAACAGGTCTATCGTGTTGTCAATAACGGAGAGTTCAAAAATGCCGGCGTCTACGTACCGTTGGTACGCACCATGCAAGCAGAGTTACCCAACTTGGAGGCCGTAGCCCCGATTTATCGAAGCCATGTCCAAAAGCTGAAAGTTTCTCTGGCAACAGACAAATTCCAGACTTTCCCGAAAGAACAGAAGATGGTATTCACGAACAGTCAATATTTCGATATTTTCCCTTCAAAATGGTTGGCTGGAAGTGCTAAGGCTTTGAATTCATCCGGAAATATTATCCTTACAGAGAAAACATTAGAAAAGTTTTATGGAAAAGAACTGCCTGCAAATGTGATTGGCAAAACCATCATCTATGCAGATAGTATCCCACTTCAGGTCGCCGGTGTAATTGAAAATCCGCAGCATAATTCGGATTTCAATTTTGAAAGCTTCATCGCTGAGTCGACGATCCCTCAGGATAACAATTTAAAAAACATGTATACATGGGAAGCTTGGAATAGCATATCGGATTCACATCAGGTGCTCATCAAAACAAAAGCACAAAGTAACCCTCTTTTAATAGAGCGTAATATCGCGAATCTCCTGAAGAAATATAAATACAAAGAAGGAGAGAAAATTAACGATAAGCTTGAATTACAAGCATTGGCGGATGTACATTTTGATACAAGATTTAATTATGACGCCCCCCATCCGGAAGCACTACGCAACCTTATTTTACTTGCAATCTTCCTCTTAGCCCTGGGGGCCGTAAATTTTATCAATCTATCCACGGCTCAGTCTATTGAAAGAGCCAAAGAAGTGGGCATTCGTAAGACGTTGGGTAGTTCTAAAACTACATTGATCAAACAGTTTTTGATCGAAACTTTTCTGATAACTTTGACCGCAACAGTACTTGCGGTCTTATTATTGCCATTGTTCTTACATGTCTTTGAAGGATTTATTCCGAAAAACCTAAGCATGGAAGGCCTGGACAAAACCGTTATTGTTTTCTTTCTATTTGGACAATTGGTCTTAGTAACCTTACTAGCCGGATTTTACCCTGCCTGGGTACTGACAGGATATGCGCCGGTGCTAGCGCTCAAAAACCAGCTTGGAAAAAACACGAATCTTTCCCGAAGCGCATGGATACGCAAAGCACTGACTATTTTCCAATTTGTATTAGCTCAGGCTTTTCTAATTTGTGTACTGGTTGTTGTCCGGCAAATCAATTACGTCTCCCATCGAGACATGGGTTTTCAAAAGGACGCTATTGTTAATGTCTACATTCCGGGAGCTTTCCAAAATTCGGCAAAAGGTGTAGTCCTTAAAAATGAGCTCAAAAAGCTAACGGATATTAAGGCAATCAGTTTCGGGAACATTGCACCCGCGATGAACGGCTGGATGACTACCGCAATCTCTTACGATCAATCGCCGGACAAGGAATCCTTGACTTTTGATAGCCGCTCTGGTGATGAAAACTATTTAGATGTTTATCAGATTCCACTTTTAGCGGGAAGAAATATCCGTTTATTGGATTCAACAAGTGAAATGTTGATCAATAGAAAAGGACTTGAACTACTGCATATCAAAAACCCGCAGGATGCCATTGGTAAAACCTTCGAAAATGGACAGAACATCATCGTTGGTGTAATGGAGGATTTTGATTTGTCTTCAGCGCGACAAGGGGTTAAACCAGTTCTTTATACAGGCAGTAAAGAAGGATATGTACTCCATATTGCCTTGGATCAATCGCATCCTGAAAACTGGAAAAACGCCATTGATAAAATAACATCAAGCTACAAATCGGTGTTCCCTGATGATGAATTGGACCTACGGTTTGTAGATGAGGTCATCCAGAACTTCTATACGCAAGAGAAGCAGCTGTCTAAGCTCCTTTCTTGGGCAGTAGGACTCTCTGTGCTAATTGCTGGATTAGGCTTATTTGGACTTGCCATATTTACGGCAAATCAGCGCACAAAGGAAATTGGAATTCGCAAAGTATTGGGGGCTTCTGTTTTCCAGATCACATTTTTACTGCTTCGGAATTTGCTATCACTGGTTGCAATAGCCTGTCTGGTAGCTTTTCCAATTGCTTATTATTTTATGCATAGCTGGCTGAACGACTTTGTTTACCGAACCACAATAAGTCCCTGGATTTTTGGGCTGTCAGCCGTAGGGTTGATTGCCTTTGCAAGTCTTGTACTATCAACCAAAAGTGTCTTTGCAGCAAAAGCAAACCCGATCAATAGTCTAAGGGATGAGTAAATCAGCGAGTAAAAGAGATAGGCTTATGTGTATTCATAACATGTATTAAGAACTTAAACCCCCATAACAATGATAAAGAACTTCATCAAAACCGCATGGCGAAGTATTTTTTCTAATAAATTCTACAGTGCCATTAATATTTTAGGATTAACAGCAGGAATGGTTGTGGGGATATTCCTATTGCTATGGATACAAGATGAGCTGTCCTTTGACCGATTCCATAAACATCAGCGCTCCATTTACAAAATTGGAATAGAAGGGGGAACGGGGATATCAAAACGAATCTTTGGATCCATCATTGCTCCCGTAGGAAATTTTGCAAAAAAGGAAATTCCTGAAGTCCAAGATGCAGTACGTATTTTCAAAATTGGAGATGCTGCACTTAAACATAAAGAGAAGAGATTTAACGAAAAGAATTTTGCGTTTGTAGACCCCAGTTATTTTACGGTTTTCGATTTTCCGCTACTACAGGGAAATTCAAAACAACCCTTCCCTGACAACAATTCCATTGTAATCACCCAGCGCACGGCACGTCGGTATTTCGGTGATGAAAATCCAATTGGAAAAACCGTAACATTAGGTATCGAGGACCTTTGTGTTGTATCAGGTGTCATTGCTGATTATCCTGAAAACTCTACTTTTCAATTTCAGGTTCTGCTTCCCATTTCGAGATTTAATGAGCAAGCCTACATCAAAAATAAAACGACCTATGATAATAAGACCTTTCTATCTTCCATGGATGAAGATTGGTCCAATTTTTCATTCGAAACCTATCTGCTGCTGAGGCCTGATGCAAATCTTGCTACAGTTTCAAAAAAGCTTCAGGCGATACACGAAAGGAACAAACCTGAGGATGCCCCTGTCCCCTACGTTACACAAGCACTCGCAAAGGTGCATCTCTACCAAATGGATGGGGGTGATGCAGGAATTGACAATGTTCGAGTTTTTATAGGTGTAGCGATTATGATTCTTGTAATAGCAAGTATTAACTATATCAATCTTTCTACTGCACGGTCGTTGTCGCGCGCCAAAGAAGTGGGGATACGTAAAGTTATCGGCGCAGGTAGAAAGGAACTTTTTTTCCAATTTATATTGGAAACAACCATACTATTTGTCATTGCATCAACATTGGCACTTGCCTTCGTATTTATTGGTCTCCCCCTATTTAATAATTTCTCAGGGAAGCAGATTTCGCTACAGCTCTTTAATCCTACGTTATGGATAAGCGTACTGATTATGCTTTTGGGAACACTAGTACTTACTAGTGTATACCCTGCCCTGCTTTTATCGAAGTTTGATCCAATTAAGGTATTGAAGGGCCGATTTACCATAAAAAATTCCAGTGCACGAAAAATACTGGTTGTCCTGCAATTCACTGTTTCTATAATTCTTATCACCTTAACAATTGTTATTGGCCGTCAATTGGATTTTATAAAACATCAAAATTTAGGCTACGAAAAGGATCATATTATTTCCGTTACTATGGCGCCAAAAATGTCCAAACATTTTGATGCTGTCAAAACCGAACTTCTAAAAAATAAGGATATTGATGATGTTATCCGTCTTGGCCGCGACATGGTTTATGGTGGTGCTTCAACTGGGGACAACGATTGGGAAGGAAAGCCAAGCAAATCCAATCTTTGGTTCAATATGACATATTCCGATCAATCGGCGCTCGACTTTTTTAAGATAAAACTTACGCAAGGTCGTAATTTCACAGGCTCCATAGCAGATTCAACCCATTTCATTATCAATGAATCGGCAGCGCGGGAAATGGGTTTAAAAGATCCGATTGGCGTACGTTTACGCATTCGAACAGTTCCGGGAACTATTATTGGGGTTGTAAAAGACTTTAATTATGCGAGCGCCAGACAAAAGATTGAGCCTATGGTCTTTCAATATAGCCCAAAAGATTGCTGGCAGCTATACCTTAAAACAACAACTTCTGGTACAAAATCCGCATTAAACTCCTTGCAACAGATCTGGAAAATTTATTATGATGATATGCCGATGAATTACAGCTTCCTGGACGAAAGCTATCAAAAGCAATATACGAATGAGCAGAAACAAGGCTCCTTATTCAATTTTTTTGCCCTGATTGCCATCGTCATCTCCTGCTTAGGACTCTTAGGACTATGCACCTACACCGCACAGGTTAGGACCAAAGAAATTGGTATCAGAAAGGTCCTTGGCGCAACGGTATTCGGTATTATACAATTATTAAACAAGGAATTTTTACTCTTAGTCATTTTAGCCAATGTCATCGCTGTACCAATCGCTGTATATTTCAGCACAAATTGGCTCGATGGTTTTGCTTTCAGAACGACTCTCCCATTTACCATATTTCTATATGCGGCGGGGATAACCATTGCTATTGCATTATTTACGGTGAGTTTCCAGTCCATCAAAGCGGCATACGCCAATCCTGTAAAAAGTTTGCACGATGAATAGTTTATATTTGAGAACCAAAACAACAGCATAAAATGATTCGATTATTCCTAAAAACAGCGCTGAGAAATTTGAAGCGCAGTCCCTTAAACACAACAATAAATATTTTGGGATTAGCATTGGGGTTTACTGTTGCCCTGATAAGTACATTATGGGTACTGAAACAATTTTCTTTTGATAAGCATTACAGCAATTATCAACATATTTA
>NZ_DKSP01000180.1:62510-88367 GCF_002472745.1 Sphingobacterium sp. UBA7253
GCAATTATCAACATATTTATCAGGTCATGATGACCGGGACTTTCAATGATGAGAAATCTACTGATCGCTCCACCCCTATTCCTTTGGTCAAAACGATCGCGTCTGATTTCAAAAATGAAATGCAAGATGCAGCACTGATCACGAATATGGAAAGCAATAATCTTAAGGTAGGTGATAAGAAGCTTAATGCACCGGGGTTTTACGCCATGGGAAAATTTGCCGAATTATTTTCTCTCGAATCTGTACAAGGAAATAGTACCACACCGAGCAATCCATCGACCATCATAATTTCAGAATCCTTAGCAAAACGACTGTTCGATAAGGTAGAGATCATCGGGAAAACAATTCAATTGAATGGCAAAGAACAGTATACTGTTCAAGGTGTTTATAAAGATATTCCTGACAACAACACTTTTTATGGCTTAGATTATGTATTGCCGTTTGTCGATTATCTTGCAAAAGACCAAGGTATTGAAGAAAGCTGGTCCAGCTGCTATTTCAGCACTTTCGCCAAGATCGACAATGATGCCTTTGTTCCTGCTTTGGAAAATAAACTAACAAATATCATCAATAAAAAACTGACGGATATAAATCCTGAGATCCTGTTACATCCGATGTCCAAATGGCATTTATATGATTCGTTCAAGAATGGAAAGAATGTAGGCGGACAGATTCAATATGTATGGATGTTTGTTTGGATAAGCGTATTCATCATTTTATTGGCCAGTATCAATTTTATTAACCTGAGTACGGCGAGAAGCCTAAAAAGAGGAAAAGAAATCGGGGTTTTAAAATCTGTTGGCGTCAATCGCCGACAGCTTATTGCAGGCTTTCTTGTTGAGTCAATCCTCGCTGTAGCCTGCGCATTTTTGGCAGCCGTTCTATTCGCTACATTGCTTTTGCCTTGGGTCAAAACGATTACACATACGACACTGCATATCCCTTTTACCGATATTCGTTTCTATGGCTACTCCCTAGTAGGAATAGGCGTTATAGGACTTTTAGCAGGTATGTACCCGGCGTTATTTTTATCGGCATTTAATCCTATTCTTGCCCTTAAAGGTAAAATAAACAGCCGAAAAGGCGGATCAAGAAGTAGAAAGGCAATGGTCATCGTGCAATTTGCTATTTCTATTTTCCTGATGATATCCACCTATCTGGTGATTCAGCAACTGCATTACACAAAGGATCGTCCAATAGGTTATAAAAGTTCAAATTTGGTAAACATTACTTCATCCAATTCAACTATCGTCAAAAACTTTGATGTACTTCGAAAAGAGCTGATCGGTCAGCGCCTTGTGACGGATGCCGCCCTTTCTTCCAACTTTGTGAACCACCTATCCTTAACAGGTGGTGGCTTTAATTGGCAAGGTAATGATTCCAAAGACGGTGCGATCATGGGGATCTTCACCGTAGATGAAAACTTCGCGAATACTGTACAGTGGAATTTTATAAAAGGACGCAATTTTTCAAAAGATTTCAAAACTGATTCAACGGCTGTTATTCTGAATGAAGCGGCGGCCAAATTTATGGGAGTTACAGACCTTAACAGTAAACAATTGTCTAAAAGAGGAATCAATTATACCATTATTGGTGTTATACAGAACACATTATCTGAATCTCCTTTCAAATCCATTACACCGACGGCTTATTTTCTAAAATTTTTACCAAAGAATAAAATAACGCTTCAACTGGATGAAAATCAAGATCTCAAACAAAACCTAAAAGCGATTTCCACAGCGTTCAATCGCATAGACCCTGATCTTATTTTTGATTATACATTTACGGATAAGGAATATGCCAAAGAGTTTCAACAGATGGAAATGATCAAGAGCTTAACCAGTCTATTTACAGGATTGGCCATTCTCATTTCATGTCTTGGTCTCTACGCGCTGGTTTCCTTTCTTACGGAGCAACGAGAAAAAGAAATCGGCATTCGTAAAGTATTGGGTGCATCAGAACTTGGCTTGTGGCGGCTACTTTCCACAGAATACATTTGGCTCACAGGCATTGGCTTTTTAGTCGCAGCTCCTTTAGCCTATCTCCTCATGGAATCATGGCTTGAAGACTATGTCTACCGCATATCAATTACATGGACGGTCTTTGCTATCATAGGCTTAACCGCGCTAATCATCACCTTATTAACCGTTAGTTACCAAGCGATTAAAGCAACATTAGCAAATCCTGTAAAAACCTTAAGAAGCGAATAATACCAATTTGTTCGGGGACGGACACTATACTGTCCGTTTCCGAACATTTAAAACCGCCATAAAAACACACCAAAAACTTAAAAATCAATACATTATATTTATGGCAAACGAATTGAACTACTTGGCTTTGCTATTTTTCGAATAACGGAGTCTTCTACTAAAGCGAGCTAAGTGACAAGAATTATAGCCTAATTAACAGTCTAAATGCTCATAACCATGTTAAAGAACTATTTTAAAATTGCTTGGCGGAATATCAGAAAAAACAAAGGTTTTTCTCTTCTAAATATGTTTGGCCTCAGCATCGGAATAACATGTTTTCTATTGTTGGCAGCGTACATCTATCATGAATCCAGTTATGAGCGTTTCTTTCCCAATGCAGACCGTCTAGCTTATATTAGCCTCACCTATAAAGCACCCAATAGCACGGAAGAAGTAAATTCTGCGGTAACACCAACAGGCTTAGCTCCTGCTTTACAAGCTGAATTTCCGGATGTAGAACAGGCAACTAGATTCTACAGCTATTCCAAAGGCGGTAAAATAGAATCCAAAGAGGCACTAATAACTGAAAAAGGCCTACTTTATGCTGACCAAAATGTTTTTAAAACTTTAGGTTATACCTTTCTCGAAGGTGATTCACGATCAGCCTTAGCAGAACCAAATCAGATTGTCTTAACAAAAAAACTCGCAGCGAAATATTTCCCCAATCAGTCGGCCATCGGTCAGACACTATCCATTGACAAAGTCAACTGGAAAATCACAGGTATCATCGCAGACCTGCCCACAAATACACAGTTGAACTTCTCTGCACTCCTTTCCAATAAAGGATTAGAACGCTACAAAGAAATGGCTTGGTCATCTGCAAATGATATAACCATAGCGCTCCTAAAAAACAAAGATCAGTTCGGTTCGATCCAACAGAAATTGGACCAAATGACAAAATCAAAATTCGCCGAAGCATCAAAACAAGGCTATCAATTTCGATTTATCCTAGAAAAGCTGACTGATATCCACCTTCACTCCAAAGCAGCAGGTACAGGAAACATTACTTATATCTATATTTTATTGGCGTTAGGTGCTGCGCTTATTATTTTAACCTGCATCAATTTTACAAATTTGGTATTGGCGCATGCGCTTGAACGCAAGAAAGAAATCGGTGTCAAGAAAGTTCTGGGTGCAGCAAAGAAAACAATATTCTTTCAGTTCTTTTTTGAATGTAGCCTCATGGTTTTTCTAGCGGTTGCTTTTAGTCTTCTGACTACAGTACTTTTGTTACCCGTATTCAGTTCATTTATGGGTACCGAAATGAAATTAACCGTATGGACAGACCCTCGGTTTTATACGATTTTACTTGTTTTCATAGCCTTATTGACGCTTCTGTCGGGTGGCTGGCCTGCCTATTCAATTGCTAGTTCAAAACCTATTTCCATTTTTAAGCGAAAACTAACTGAAAAACGATATGGTATATCATTAAGCAAGGTGCTCGTTACTTTTCAATTCAGTATCTCTATATTTTTTATTATCTGCACCTTATTTGCGAGTAGACAGATGGATTTCATCCAGTCTAAAAACACAGGATTGGATCGCTCTGATATGTTGGTCATTGATGGCCGAGGATGGCAAGATAAAGAAAGGCAGCTATTAAAAGAAAAGTTAATGCAGCTCAATAGTGTCCAGGGCGTTACCGCTTCGTATGACAATCCCGTCAATATCCAAGGAGGCTACAGTATTAGGGAGGTAGAAGGCCAACCCAATGATTTTGATATGGATGTCACTGCAATTCCGATTGAAAAAGATTTTGTATCCGTTTTTCATATTCCATCCGTCGCAGGTACACCGTTGTCAGATGCGGACATTTTGCGCGCGCAAGACACTATTTCACCAGAATATGGGTTTGTAGTGAATACACTTGCGGCATCCGCCATGGGTTTTACTCCTGAACAGGCTATTGGAAAGAAAATCAATTTGAACGGACGTAAGGGCAGTATCAAACAAGTTGTGGCGAGTTTTAACTTTGCATCATTACACAACGAAGTCAAACCAATTGTACTTTTTCCTGAATATGATTATTTCGGCAATATTTTCATTCGACTCAATCCGACGTCGCCGGTAAAAGATGTTCTTGCGCAGATCAAAGCTGTTATAAAAGATATTGATTCAAAAAACAGTTTTGAATATCACTTTCTCAATGATGATTATAACAAGTTATATCTCAAAGATCAGCAAACAACACGAGTCATGCAGTTATTTTCGATCATTACAATTGCTATCGCCTGTATGGGACTATTTGCATTATCAGCTTATGCCGTGCAACAACGCTTTAAAGAGATCGGTATCCGTAAAGTATTAGGTGCTTCAACGATCAAGATTGTCAACATATTGAGTGTTGACTTTATGGCCCTGGTCCTGTGTGCTGTATTGATCAGTGTACCCTTAGGCTGGTATGCCATGCACCGATGGGTAGAGAATTTTGCTTACCACATCACGCTAGACTGGTGGGTATTTATTGTGGCGGCGATAAGTGCATTATTGGTATCATTTATCACCATTAGTTTTCAAACCATAAAAGCTGCGATTCTAAACCCGGTTGATAGTTTAAGAGATGAGTAATTGTTTTAGTAGCTAATAAAAATAAAGACACCTGATAAATAACAAGCTGGACCTTTAAAATTCAAGTTTTTTCTATTTATCGATACCTAATACGACAGATATGCTTAAAAATTACATCAAAATAGCATGGCGGAACCTATGGAAAAGCAAGGGCTATTCCGCGATTAATATTATTGGACTTTCTATCGGATTGGCAGCAGTACTGATCATCGGTATATGGATAAAAAATCAATTGCAATTCGACAATTTTTATAGCAATAAGGAAAGCATATATAAACTTTGGAACAAATATGAAGATCAGCAAAAAATCTACGTAAACGATATCACTTCGGCACCGGCATCTCAGGCTCTGCTAGCAGATTACCCCGAGGTTGAACGCGCTGCGCGGATGTATTGGAGCAGTACCGCCCTGATGTCTTTTGGCGATAAGAAGATTAAATCCAAGGGAAATGAAGTCGATCCAGCATTTATTGAATTATTTGATTTCAAACTTCTTAAAGGGAATAGCAAGAAGGCTCTAAAAGATACAAAAGATATCGTCCTGACGGAAAGTCTTGCTAAAAACATATTTGGCAAAACTGATCCAATAGATAAAACGCTTCTTCTCGACAATAAAGAACTGTATAGGGTATCGGCAATTATGCAGGATCTCCCCAGTAACACAAGTTTCGACTTTACCTATCTGATACCTTTAGAAAAAGCCGAAACCTATTCATCTGGCTGGGGTTCAAACACTTTCTATACTTATATCAAGCTGAAAGAAGGAACCGATGTTGATCTTTTTAATAAAAAGCTAAATAATATAGTCAACAAGAAAACAAACCATGAAATAAAAGGCTCCATGTTCCTCTATCCGATGTCCAAAATGCATCTGTATTCAAAATTTGAGCAGGGTATTGCTGTTGGCGGAAAAATAGATCAAGTTAAATTGGTGGCGGGAATAGGTTTATTAATATTATTGATCGCCTGTATCAATTTTATCAATCTCAGTACAGCCCGCAGCCAGAAAAGAGCAAAAGAAGTTGCAGTAAGAAAAGTTGTAGGAGCCCAACGCTTCCATTTAATCATACAATTTCTTTCCGAATCTTTATTGTTAACCTTTATTTCAGGTACATGTGCTATCGTATTTACAATACTGACTCTTCCACTATTTAACCAGGTTTTAGATAAAGCATTAATCTTTTCATTTTCAGATTCATCGATCTGGTTTTCCCTGATTGGTTTTATTTTCCTTACAGGGATACTGGCAGGGCTATACCCTGCTTTCGTGCTCTCTTCTTTTAAACCGATAAAATCGCTCAAAATATTTGGACGGACAAACAAGTTTTCCCTGAATTTTCGAGAATTACTGGTTGTATTTCAATTTGGTATTGCTATTATACTGATTATAGCAACCATTATCGTACGCAAGCAAATAGAATATGCCAGCCAGCGTGAAATAGGCTATGAAAATTCACAACTTATCGAAGTACCCATTGAAGGCGGTATGGAAAAGAATTATGAGGCTATTAAGTCGGAGCTGATCACTGCCAACATTGCCGAAGCTGTTACTCGTACGGGCTGGTCAATTACTAAAAATGGAGCCAGTTCCGGAGGTAGTTTCCTATGGCCTGGAGCTAATCCAGAACAAGCAAAGAAAATGGGTTTTGAACTTGGACGCACTGAAAGTGACCTTGTTAAAACTCTTGGATTAAAGCTCATTGCTGGTCGAGACATCGATTATGGCAGGCTACCGGGAGATAGTGCTTCTGTACTAGTTAATGAAGCTGCTGTCAAAGAAATGAAACTGGAAAATCCAATAGGAAGTTATCTCAAATGGGGCGATAAAACTTATACTATCGTTGGTGTAATCAATGATTATATTACGGGGTCACCTTATAGTCCAATAACCCCCTTACTGATTTATCCTTCAAAAAATTGGATGTTGAATATGGTTATACGCACCAGTCCAAACAGAGCGATGGAAATGAACCTAAAGCAAATTGAGGAAATTATTAAAAAGTTCAATCCAGCCTACCCCTTCGAGTACCAGTTTGTGGATCAGAAATTTGCAGCTAAATTCAAAGATCAGCAAAAGACAGCTCAACTCGCATTCATTTTTTCAGGATTGGCTATTTTCATCTCTTGCCTGGGGCTATTTGGTCTTGCTTCTTATATTGCTGAATTAAAGACCAAAGAAATTGGCATTCGTAAGGTACTCGGCGCTTCGGTAACTGGAATTACCGCAATGTTATCGAAAGATTTTGTTAAGCTTGTCATTATTTCCATTCTAATTGCTTCGCCAATAGCTTGGTGGGCAATGAACAAATGGCTACAGGACTTTTCTTATCGGATTGAAATACAATGGTGGTTTTTTGCACTAGCAGGAATTTCCGCCTTATTCGTAGCTTTCTTTACAGTAAGTACACAAGCCATAAAAGCTGCCAATAGTAATCCCGTAAAGACATTGAGAGACGAATAAGCGCAAAAATTAAGTACGTAAAGCAAAAAATAGAGCGACAGTTGGTTCGCTTCAATCGAACAAAGCACTGCAAAACGAAAAATTAAAACCATGATAAGGAACTATATCAAAATCGCGTGGCGTCACTTATGGAAGAACAAAGGATATTCCTTTATCAATATTCTGGGCTTAGCTTTAGGTATGGGGATTTCGTTGATAATCGCCCTTTGGATCAACTCAGAAATAAGATTTGACCGCTTTTACACCAACACAGACCGCCTATATCAAGTCTATACAAGCGATGTATTTGATGGCAGTCACCATACCTGGGGAAATACACCACATGTACTAGGCCCGTTCTTAAAGCAGGAACACCCTGAGATAGAACAGGTGGTGCGCACGTGGAAGATTGACCATCGTATCCATCATGATGCCGAACCAAGCTTAAGTGCCTCAGGTGTCGCTGTAGATTCTGCTTTTTTAAAACTTTTTGATTTCAAAATTCTAGCCGGAAACTCAGATTCTCCCTTGTCCCGTCCGGATGCTTTGGTGCTAACTGCATCTACTGCAAAAAAATTATTCGGTAAGCTTGATGTCATTGGACGCCGAGTCGAAATGGATACCACTGTTTCCTTAACTGTCGAAGCAATTATTGAGGATATTCCCTCCAACTCCAAATTCTACGGAAATGACTTCCTCTGTTCATTGGATTACCGGGCCAAAACAGGCATGACTTTTAGTGATTCGTGGACAGCCTATAACCATGAAACTTACGCTCTTCTAAAAGAAAGGGCAACAGTGGACGCTGTCAACAGGAACATCGAAAACATGGTTTCCAAACACACCAACAGGACCACAAAAGCGACCATATATCTCTATCCAGCTAGCCGTTGGCATCTTTACAATAAATCGGTCAACGGACAAATGGTCGCAGGTAATATTACCACGCTACAGTTATTTGGACTGATCGGCATATTTATCCTCCTAATAGCTTGTATCAACTTTATAAACTTAAGCACCGCAGGAGCCGAAAGACGTGCCAAGGAAATAGGCTTACGTAAAGTAGTGGGTGCGCCTAGAAAATCGCTCATTCAACAATTTCTATTAGAATCGTTTATTTTAACCTTTCTGGCCGGAGTCTTGGCGCTATTATTTATTCTCTTGGCGCTTCCGTCTTTCAATAAGCTTATCAGCGGACATCTTGTAATCATGGATCATCCGCTGTTTTTCTCCTGCCTATTCCTCGCCATTATCTTCTTTTGTTCGCTCTGCGCGGGATTGTATCCTGCTTTTGTATTATCGGCTTTTGATCCAGTAAAAACCTTAAAAGGAAATGTCTTACCATCTAAATCAGGCCTTCAACCCAGAAAAATACTCGTTACCTTGCAGTTCACTATATCGATAGGTCTAGGTATATGTACATTTATAATCGGTCAACAGATACGCTTTGGGGAGCATCGAGATAGCGGATACGACCGTAACAACTTGATATATGTACCACTTCAGGGAAATTTAAATAAAAACTATGAGGCTTTAAGGAATGAAGTATTCCAACAAAATATTGCCAGTAGTATGACCAAATCCTGGGGGCGCATCAGTCGTTCGGGAAGTAATAGCTGGGGATACTCCTGGCCCAATGACCGGCCAGAAGACTATGACGTCGTATTCAACAATATGGCGACAGACTGTGATTTCATCAAGACAATGGGGATCAAATTAGTACAGGGACGGGACATCGATATTTATACACACCCCTCTGATTCCAATGCGTTGCTACTGAACCAGGCTGCTGTTGCTAAGATGCGATTGTCCAATCCCATCGGCACACCAGTTACGGTATCCAAAGGTACGGCATACCAACGTACCTATCATGTAGTAGGGGTTATCGAAGATTTTGTGCTGCAATCTCCTTATCAAGATATCGAACCTATGATGATCCAAGGCCCTATGGGTTATGCCGATTATTTTCATATCCGGTTAAATACTGCTAAAGGCCTATTGGCGAGTATAGAAGGTATCCAATCCCTGATCAAAAAGTATAATCCAGATTACCCCATAGATATTCGCTTTATTGATGACGATTATGCTTTAAAATTTGCTGGTCAAAAACGCACAATGACGCTGACTGGTTTATTTTCAGGACTCGCAATCCTGATAGCATCTATGGGTTTATTGGGACTGGTCTCTTTTGCAACGATCCAAAAACAAAAAGAAATCGGTATCCGAAAAGTACTTGGCGCCTCTGTATTCGGAATTATTACATTATTGTCCCGAGGCTTTATTATACTGATAGGTATTGCACTGCTCGTCGCCTCTCCTATCGCTTGGTGGATTATGAATCAATGGCTGGCAGACTACGTGCATCGCGTAGATATACAGTGGTGGATATTTGCATTGGCGGGCTCATTAGCGATAATGATTGCATTACTTACAGTCAGTACAATGGCTGTTAAAGCAGCAAGAGCCAATCCTGTCAAAAGTCTACGGGACGAATAAAGAATCTTATAACTATCATAGATAACAGCTAATATAATTATGATAAGGAACTATATCAAAATCGCGCGGCGCAACCTGATGAAAAACAAATCCTTCTCCCTGATTAACATCATCGGATTGGCGATCGGTATGGCCGGAGCATTACTTATAGCACTTTGGTTGCAGAACATGTTAACCATGGACCGCTTTCATGAGAAGGGTGATCGCCTGCACGTATTGAGTAATCGTGACGAATTTCAAGGCGAAAAATCAGCCTGGGCCTATACACCTAAAATACTAGCGCCCTCATTGGCTGCAGATTTTCCAGATATCGAAGCTTTTACCAGATATAATGAGGGGCCTCAATTTTTAACAACTTTCAATGAAAAGAAACTGATCGCAAATACTGTTTTCATCGATCCTGATTTTTTCAAAATGTTTTCTTTGCCTTTTGTGAAAGGAGAACAGAATGTGAGATTTGATCATCCCAAAGGTCTTGTGCTTACGGAAAGTTACGCAAAAGCGCTGTTTGGAAATGAAGATCCCATTGGAAAATCAGTTCGGATAGACTCGGTTAATCAAGTCACCGTGCAAGCTATACTTAAAGATCTTCCGAGTAATTCAAGTTTCAAATTTGACATCCTCCTCCCATTTGAATATGCAAAAATAATCGGTTACGTAGACGATAACTGGAGCAATAATTCAATAACTACTTATGTCCTGTTAAAAGAAGGTGCTTCAGTCAACGCATTTAACGACAAAATCAGAACCTATCTGAGAGATCATATCAATACGAGTAATAAAGCTGCCGGTTATACTTCTGCAAGAAATACGGGTGAGATTTTTGCCTTCCCCTATCCAGATTCTTTCCTTTACAATAGCGGAAAAGGAGGAAATTATACTTCCGGACGTATCGATATCGTCAAGCTATTTGCTTGGATTGGTGTATTTATTTTATTGGTGGCAAGCATCAATTTTATGAATTTGAGTACGGCACGTTCCGAACGCCGTGCAAAAGAAGTTGGTGTCCGCAAAGTAATTGGGGCAAATAAGACAAGCCTAATGGCGCAGTTCCTGGTTGAAAGCATATTAATTAGCCTGATCGGCATGGTACTCGCAACTATACTTGTTTTTATGGTCCTGCCATTTTTTAACGAGCTTGTGGGAAAACAGCTTAGCCTATCGTTATTAAACTTACCAACCTGGCTTTTTTTAATTGGTTTTGCCTTATTTACGGGTGTGTTAGCGGGTACCTACCCGGCCTTTTTCCTTTCTTCATTTCAGCCTATCAAGACCTTGAAAGGGAAATTTGTTTCTAAAACAAGAGGCCTTAGTATTCGCTCGCTCTTAGTCGTCATTCAATTTAGTCTCGCTATTATATTGATTATCGCAACAGTCATTGTCGCGAAACAAATCCAACATACCAAACAGCGCGACCGAGGTTACAATGAAAATGGGCTACTTTATAGCAGTATCCAAGGTGACCTCGAGAAGAATTACAAAATTCTTAGAAATGAATTGTTAGCCAGCAACGCAGTTGTTTCTGTTTCGAAAAACATGTCGCCGGTAACCGATTTCTATAGCAATGGCTGGGGATTTACCTCCGGCACACCAACGGAACAGGACAAACGCATTTCCTATAACCGTTTTAGTACCGATGCCGATGCTGTAAAGAACCTTGGTTTGACATTGATCCAAGGCCGCGACATCGATATCTATAAATTTGCTACAGACAGTACTGCCTTGATTTTAAATGAATCCGCAGTAAAAAGTTTGCACCTCAAAAACCCGGTCAATAGCATTGTGGATGGCGATGGAACAAAATGGACCGTAGTTGGAGTGGTCAAAGATTTCATTATGGGATCGCCATTTGGAGACAATAAACCTATGGTGATATTAGGACCACAAGCCTGGTTTACAACGATCCATTATCGTTTAAATCCAAACAATGACATCGCAGACAACTTAAAAACGATTGAGTCAATCTTTAAAAAGTTCAACCCAGATTACCCTTTTGAATATCAATTCATTGACAAGACCTACGAAGAAAAATTTAAGGAGACAAAAGCTATAGGTACACTGGCCATGATCTTTGCTGGATTGACGATCTTTATTTCCTGTCTGGGTTTACTGGCATTAATCGCCTATATGGCCGAAACGCGCATGAAAGAAATTGCTGTCCGCAAAGTTCTTGGAGCAAGTGTCACCCAAGTAACCTCTTTACTTTCAATCGATTTTATTAAGCTTGTTGTGGTCGCAATTTTTATCGCCACACCTATCGCTTGGTGGGCCATGGATAAATGGTTACAAGATTACAGTTATCGAATTGAGATACAGTGGTATTATTTTGTCATTGCTGGACTATTGGCTATTCTGATCAGTATGGCCACGATAAGCTATCAAGCAATTAAGGCTGCATTAGGCAACCCTGTTGACAGTTTACGCGATGAGTAGCCCAAAGTTTAACAACATTGTTTCGTATAGTTTTAAACCATAAAGAAAGGCATGAATTCATTCAAACTTACTTTTCGCAGCCTCATTAGCAACCGACAATATACCTGGATCAATATCTTGGGCTTAAGTATTGGTTTTTCCTTGTGCCTTCTCGTATTTGCTCTTGTCATTGAAGAAAATTCGTATGACAAAAGCTGGAGAAATGCGGATCATCTCTTTCGGATTGTGACCATAGATTCAACGGCTGGCCTTGAACGCCAAATGTCCAGAACATTCGTTAATTTAAGTACGGAACTCAAACAAGTATTTCCGGAGATTCAAAATGAGGCTCGGATAGAATCCAGAAAATATTATTTAAAACCGCATGCAAGCTCAGCACAGTCCATAGGCATACAAGTTTTGGAGTCGGAAATAAATATCTTGGATATGTTGAGCATCAAGGTTCTCGAAGGCAATCCCAAACAGCTGGTCCAAGGAAAAACAAACTTGCTCATCGGCAAAGAATTCAAAGAAAAGTACTTTAAGAACGAAAATGTCATCGGCAAAGTCATCCAAAGTGCCGACCCCTATACCGATAAGCCATCCGATTATATCATTACGGGTGTTATGGATAATCTTCCCTATAATTCAACGCTCAGAGCTTCCGCCATTGCTTTAGTTCCCAAAATATCGATGGAATTAAGCAAAGATGGCTCAGGCTACTACACCGAACAATTTGTACAGCTAAAACCCGGGACACCAAGAATAGATCTCGAGCAGAAACTAAATCATTGGTATAAAGGGTACCTCAGTCCTAACACAAAACATGTGACTTCCTTTCGCCTACAGCCTATTCAGGATATATATATGGAGCCATTAGGCAGTGCAGATATCAGCGGCAACCAAAAAACAACAAACATATTTGTGGGTGTTGCCGTTTTGGTCTTTATTATTTCCTGCATCAATTTTATTAATATTTACGCTGTAAGAACAGTTAAAAAATTAAGAGCACTTCATATACATAAAGTATTGGGGGCCAGCCGATCCCAGATGATCAGACGGATGCTATTGGAAACAATCCTACTGTTTTTTATTTCTGCATTATGCAGTTTGGTACTCTTTAGACTTGGATTGTCCCAACTGGAGCACTTTATAGGCTATGATCTTGCTTATATTAAATCCATACAGCTCCCGTTGCTATTGGCATTTATGGCGACTGCAATTGTCCTTGGCCTGCTAATTGGTTTTTATCCAGCATGGCTGATCTCCGGTATTAAGAGTTCAGATGCCTTAAAAAATAAGCTATCAAAAATTCCCAATGCAGAAGTCTTTATCAAAAAAATGCTTATCACAACACAGTTCAGCATTGCCATTATCGTCATCATTGGCCTTATAACAATCAAGTCCCAACTCAGCTATATGCAAGCAGCTCCCTTGGGAATGGAAGTCAAAAATATGCTAAACATTGATTATTTCAACAAGGGTACACAAAATACAAATATAAAAGATCGCATTGGTCAACTTACCGGGGTTGAATCGGTCAGCGTCGCTGCCTGGACGCCGACAATCGGGTCAGGCTACCTTGCCAAGACAATCGTTGACAAGGACGATCCAGGGAAAAATATCCAAGTCAGTTTCATCGGTGGCGATGTCGATTTGTCCAAGACTTTGGGAATCCAGTTGGTTAAAGGTCGATTATTGACTCCTGAAGATTATACGCATGTTGAAATGGATTTGGGAGAAGACGAAGGTATCAATAATGCCCTTGTGACGGAAAGTACGGCAAAAAAGCTTGGGATAGAAAAACTCGGTATCCTGTATAAAGACCTTCAAATTATCCCCGTCGGAATCATCAAAGATTTCCATAGTGAGTCTTTTCGTAGCAAAATAGTACCAACAGTAATTTTGGCAAAAGATTTTAACGGAAGCGGCAATATGCTGATAAAAGTAGGGAAAGGACAAGAACAACAAATCTTTCGATCGGTATCTCAAATTATACAAAATACCTATCCTGATAAACACGTTTCCTTCCATTGGATAGATGATTTGATTGCAAAACAATATGAAAAAGAGAGCAAGCAAGTGCAATTGTTTATCCTATTCAGTGCATTGACATTGTTGATCTCCGCCTTAGGAATCACAGGATTGATTATGCAAAATCTCGAACAGCGTACTAAAGAGATTGGCATACGCAAAGTCCTAGGCGCAACAGTGCTCGACATATCACGTCTCTTTTCAAAAGATTATCTCATCTTATCCACCTTGGCTATTTTTATTGCCAGTCCAATAGCGGGGTATTTTTCAAAAAAATGGCTTGAAGATTATGCGTACAATGTGGGCGTACAATGGTGGTTCTTTATCCTTGCCGCGCTTGCCATCTTTTTGATCAGCATCATTACTGTCAATTTCCAAACAATACGTGCCGCACTAAACAATCCAGTAGATAGCTTACGAAACGAGTAAATATTCATTTATAGTAATAGAGGGGGCCTCAATATGATCAAGAATAATTTAAAAATAGCATGGAGAAATTTAACCCGCAATTTCTCCACTTCGTTTATCAACATCGTTGGGTTGGCCATGGGAATTGCAACCTGCCTGCTGATCAGCTTATATGTGACCGATGAATTTAGTTTTGATCGTTACAACGAGCATGCAGACCGTATTGTACGTGTTGTTTTCAGAGGAACAGTAAAGGGCGGAACGATCAATGAGGCACATGTGATGCCACCTGTAGCTTCGACTATGAAGTCAGAGCTGCCCGAAGTTGAAGAAACTGCACGACTACGAATCGGTGGATCCCCCCTATTTGTCGTCAATAATAAAGTGTTTCACGAAGAAAAAATGGCTTTCGTAGATGCTTCTTTCTTCAAAATTTTCACGCTCCCTTTTATTAAAGGGGATTTGTCTACAGCTATTTCTTCCCCAAATTCTGCAGTGATTTCAGAATCCACCGCCTTAAAATACTTCGGCACAAACGATGTTGTCGGTCGAGACCTCCTCATCAAAGACAGTCCAAATATCCTCAAAATCACTGGAGTAATCAAAGATGTCCCTCAAAACTCCCATTTTCATTTTGATGTATTTACCTCTTTGGATGCACTGGAAGATTCACGATCAGATTCGTGGATGACTTCCGAATATTATACTTATGCGCTACTTTCGAAAAATGCGTCACGTGAAAAGCTCGAAAAAAACTTAGCCGTCCTATTCGACAAACATGTTGCCACACAATTTATGGCAGGTTTTGGCATGAGTTACCAAGAATACAAGAAAACGGGAAATAAGATCGGTCTTTACCTACAGCCGCTCACAGATATCCATCTACATTCGAATTTCAACTACGACCTCAGCGCTCCGGGGGATATACGTTACGTTTATATTTTTAGTGCTATTGCACTCTTTATGCTATTGATTGCTACAATTAATTTCATGAATCTATCTACAGCCAGTGGCTTTAAGCGGTGTAAAGAAGTAGGAGTACGAAAAGTACTGGGTGCCGACAAACAAAACCTGATGCGACAATTTATGCTGGAGGGCGTCCTCCTGACTTATATTTCCTTGGGAATAGCTTTGGGAATTGTTTTACTTGCCCTTCCTCTATTTAATCAGATTTCAGGAAAAGAGATTGAAATTCAAAAACTTGACGCTTTTAAAATTATCCCCTTCCTACTGACTTTTGGTTTAGTCGTCGGTCTATTTTCCAGCAGCTATCCCGCGTTATACCTATCCTCATTTAATCCGCTCCGGGTATTAAAAGGAAAAATAAGTCGTTCGACTAAAGGCCTTAATTTGCGCAGTGGGCTTGTTGTATTTCAATTCATCATTTCCGTCGGACTTATCTTTGGAACCGTGGTGGTTGTTCAGCAGCTGGATTATATGCGTCATATTAAACTTGGATATAACAAGGATAATGTCCTTATTATACCGAGCTGGCCTTTGGGGAAAAACGAAAAGACATATTATAACTTATTGATGCAAGATAGCAGAATCAAGCATGTCTCTCATTCGTCCTATCTCCCTGCCGGAGAAAGTAACAACAACAATTTTTTCATCTATCCAGATGGCAATACTGACCAATGGGTCAAAACGATTCGTTACGATATAGATGAAGAATATATTCCGGTTATGGGTATGCAGCTTAAAGAAGGACGAAATTTCGCAAAAACATTTGGTAATGACAGCCTTTCTGTCATCATCAATGAAACCGCAGCAAAAGATCTAGGTTGGAACGATCATAGCCTTGGTAAAATATTGACCAATAAAGACAACAAAAGCTATCGTGTTATTGGTGTCGTTAAGGATTTCCATTTTCGCTCTTTACATGAGCAGATCTCTCCGCTTGTGATGGTTCTTAGCGATCAAGCCGGGAGTTTGATTCTCAAAACCCAAACAGCCGATATGGAGAAGCTCATTCAAAAATTAGCCTCTCTCTATCGTTCCTTTCCAACAGACATTCCATTCAGCTATTCCTTTCTGGATGACCGATACGCACAGACCTACCAAGCAGAAGTGAAAACGGGTAAATTACTGAGCATCTTTGCGGGACTGACTATTTTTGTGGCCTGCCTTGGTTTATTCGGCTTGGCTATTTTCACCGCCAATCAACGCAGAAAAGAAATAGGGATCCGAAAAGTTGTTGGAGCTACAGTTCCCGACATCACGCGTATGCTTTCCACGGAGTTCGTCAAACTTGTGCTAATAGCCATTATCATTTCTTCTCCCCTATCTTGGTGGATGATGCACAAATGGTTAGAGAATTTTGCGTACCGTATTGAGATGCAATGGTGGATGTTTGTGCTAGCAGGAGCGCTAGCCATTTTTATTGCTTTAATTACTGTAAGTTCACAAGCGATACGCGCGGCCCTAACAAAGCCTGTTGACAGTCTACGTGATGAATAAAAAACGTTTATAATTATCGATACAATAACCTCAAACAATGATTCAGCTATATTTTAAATCAGCTTTAAGACAATTATTTAAACATGGCTACTATACGATGCTGACGATTTGCGGGCTAGGGTTAGCCATGGCCTGTAGTTTGTTTATCTACATCTACAATAGTTTCCAATTGAGCTTTGATCAGTTTCACGTCGATAAAGATCGAACCTTTTTAGTCGTACAAGATTTAAAATTGGACAAGATAGAACACAGCAAAGGGGGCGCTTATGCCATGTATGACGCCATATCTCGTGAAATTCCTCAAGTAGAAAAAACAGCATTATATATCGATAATAAAAATCTTACGCTACGTATAGAGGATCAATTATATCAGACAGCAGGCAAAGCGTCATTTACTTCCTCCAGCTATTTCAACATATTAAATTTCCCTTGGATACAAGGCAAACCGGAGGAACTGGATCAACCCAATACGGTAGCCTTGACTAAAAGTATTTCAAAAATTTATTTTAAAGATGAAAACCCTATTGGAAAAATAATTTTAGTAGATGGCAAATTCCCCATAAAAGTCATCGGTATCATCGATGACAGCAAGAGAAATTCCGATTTTCGTTCGGATATCTATATATCGTTAAATTCACTGACAAATTTATGGCAGATTCCCAAAGATGATGGATTCTTTCTCAATTGGGGCTATACTAATTCAAGTAACAACATCATACTAAAACTAAAACATACATCCGATCAGGCTGCTGTGGAGAAAAGCATACAAAAGCTAATCACGAAATATTGGGACAAGGATGTACTTCAATATTTTCATTATAAGCTACTGCCACTACCCCATTTTCATTTTGACGCGAATTATGGCAAAGGGACCCAACGAACCTTATTGAACATCTTAGTTGTTATCGCCGTGGGCATTGGTGGTATAGCATTTATCAACTATAGTAATATCGTATTTGCCCAACAAATGAACCGGAGCGTAGAAATGGGGGTCAGAAAAATACTAGGGAGTTCCAAGCAGCAACTGTATTACCAGTTTCTGATCGAAACCTTGCTGTTGACAGCGTGCTCAGTCTTATTTGCGTTATTACTATTGAGTCTTTCCATCTCCTGGGCCAATCAATACCTATTTGAAGATGAGCCCGTGCAAATTATCAACCTGTATTCATTTTTGGGTACAATTGGAATACTTTGGGCCGCTACCGCACTAGTCACCTCTGTTTACCCGCTGATCTTTGTAAATCGAATGAAAATCCAGCAAGCCTTAAAAAAGTTGACCTTAGGCCCATGGAGCTTAACCAGAAAATCTTTTATTGTCGTACAGAATGTAATCGCCATGATTCTTCTGATTGCCACGTTCGTTATTGTCTTACAGGTAAACCATCTCAAGCAGACCGATATTGGCTTTAATCGTGAACAAGTGGTTCTCTTTCCCATGACGAATAACATGCTGAAATCAAAAGAGAAAATTGTACATTTCCTTCGTGATCGAACGGAAGTGCAATCATTTACTTTCTGCGACAATCCGCCATCACACGAAAAAGTATGGGGTGGAACTTTTCAATTTGATAACAGATCAGAATGGGAAAAATGGCCTGCTAAGTATGCAATCGGCGATTCAACCTATATCAGGACCTTTCATATCAAATTATTGGCCGGACGGAATTTTGATGACAATCCACAAAATCCAGAGTTTTTAGTCAATCAGCAGATGGCTACTACATTGGGATTTAAAAACCCAAATGATATCCTTGGCCGAAATCTGAATGCTGGCGGGCTCAATGAAGAGCACATCGGAAAAATTGTAGGTGTGGTTGCAGATTTTAGCACCAATTCGCTCAACGAGCCTATATCCCCTACCGTAATTGGCTACAATGAAAGCCGATTAAAAAACCTGGCCGTTAAGTTTAAGGGACATAAGCAAGATATATTATTGAAAACGCTAGCGCTACAATGGAAAAACTGGTATCCTGATGAAGTTTTCCAATATAAGTTTTACGATCAGCAAATTGCTAACCTTTACAAAAAAGAAGCGTTGGTTGAAAAACTTATCTGGATTGCGGCTATTGTATCGCTATGTATCAGCTCACTTGGTTTTTTAGGTTTGCTGTCCATCAATATCCTCAAACGCACAAAGGAAATTGGCATACGAAAAGTACTTGGCGCTTCCGTTTCAGGTATTGTCATTTTGCTATCTCAGGACTTTTTCAAGTGGATGGCTATTGCCTTCACCATTGCCACTCCTGTAGCATATTATCTCATGGAACACTGGTTAACTAATTTCCCGTTCCGAATAGAAATTAGCTTGTGGATCTTTTTCCTTGCTTTCTGCACTGGATTAATCTTGACGTTATTGGTCATTGCACTGCAATCCGTCAAGGCTGCAATAGCAAATCCGGTCCATAGTTTACGGAACGAATGATTGACTGCTTCGGCATGGAAGAGGATCTCCAGCTACAGGCATCCGCCGAGCTGGAGATTGAATGCTGTACAATATTGAACGGCAAACTGTCCGATATCGAACAGCATTCAGCAGCACATCAGCAATAAAAAACTAACTATCAACAACATACACACTTGGCCAAACATTTGTATTTTTAGTTTTCTATGTCGAGGCCCCATTATACAAACAGCTTCATGAACGGAATAAATTCTTATTACAAAGACAATGAACTTTACAAACTTTAAGATTGCTTGGCGAAATATTCGAAAGAAAAAAGTGCAGAACCTGATCAATCTAATTGGATTGACCTGCGGTATTACTTTTCTACTACTTGTAGGCGCCTATGTATGGGATGTACACCAAGTGAATAGCAATATCAAAAATATTGATCGGCAATTTTTGTTGCAAAGCAAGTATAAGAAAGAAGGATTTGGTATTAACTTAACCACGTTAGGGGCGCTCCCCAAAGCCTTACATGAGGAGTATCCTAATCTCGTCTCTAATTATTATCGGATTGATGGATTGACAGGTATCGTAGCAAACGGAGCAACAATCCATGAAGAAGGGATGTCTCTCGGAGATCCTAGTCTATTGACGATGTTCGGATTCCATATTCTAGCGGGTAACGCCAATACTGCCCTGAATAATCCTTTCTCAGTTGTCATCAGTGACAAAGCAGCCATAAAATATTTCGGCCATGTGGATGTACTTGGAAAATCGCTACAAATAAAAAATTTCAAGGGGGAAAAACACGATTTTGAAATTACAGCAATCATCAAATCTGATGTCCAAAATGCCATTATGGATCTTACAAAGAATATGCATGCAGACATATTTTTACCGATCATCAACGAGCAATTCTTTGGCCGATCTATAGACAATTGGAATAATCCATATATTGCCGGCTATATTGAATTGAAGCCAGGTGTCAGCTCGGAACAAGTAGATGCTGCCATAGAGACACTGGTAGGCAAAAATACAGATAAGGAATTTTCCAGCCAATATAGCCCTAGTTTAAAACCATTGAAAACCTATTATTTAGACGACAACCAGGGGGCTGTTCGCAAAATGATACAGACATTGATCTTGACGGCTATTTTTATCTTGATCATGGCCATTATAAATTTTATTAATTTTAGTATCGCTCAGCATATTACGCGATTAAAGGAAATGGGTGTTCGCAAGATGATGGGATCGTCTCGGGTGCAGCTTATTAGACAACTGATGACCGAATATATCCTGATCGTGGCCATAGCAACATTAATCAGTCTGCCAATCTATATCGTGACAAGCCCAATCTTTGAACATATCTTGATGCGCAAGCTCCCTACGTTAATGGAATTGCCGATTTATTTTTTTGGTCTACTGGGTATAATGACATTATTAATTGGTTTACTGGCGGGTCTATATCCAGCAATCAAGCTTTCCAATATAGCGGTACTTCCGGCAGTCAAAAATCAGTTTTCGACCTTGGGCGGCAAACAGCTGGTACGAAAAATTCTTTTGTTTTTTCAATTTGGGGTAGCCTTGCTGCTGCTGGCCTGCACACTAATTATTTCCAAACAGGTGGACCTATTTCTCCATAGCAATCTAGGTTACAACAAGGACTACTTATTAACCGTTCAAGTACCTAGAGATTGGTCCGAAAATGGTGTTCGCAAAATGGAGACTTTACAACATGAACTCAGCCAGCAACCAGAAGTAAAATCTGTAAGCTTATCTTATGAAACACCTGGATTACTGGGGTTCAATATGCAATCTGCATTCGGTACGGTTGAAAACAAAGAAATCCAGGTACAACGGATTACAAGTGATAGTCACTTTTTGGGAACCTATGAGATACCGCTAATTGCGGGAACTTTTCTTCCTAAAAACTATGCTACTCATGCGGATAATAGACCAGTCGTCATCAACAGAAAGGCTATGGATGATTTTGGCTTTAAAAATGCCGAGCAGGCTATTGGTCAGCAAATAGCAATCAATGATCCTAATTACAAAATGACTGTTGTGGGCGTTGCTGAAAATTTTGTAGCCAACACACTTCATCAGGCATCTCCGCCTATTATCTGGATAGATGTACATGAGAGCCTTCAATACCGATACCTCAGTATTCGCTTACAAAAAGGCTCTCTTTCCAATGCAGTACAACAACTAGAAAAAAAGTGGAAAACGTTGCTACCTGATGCACCGTTCGAGTATCAGTTTATGGATGAACGTATCAAAAGTTTATATGAAACTGAGTTGCAGCTGCATCGCGCTTCCCAGATTGCTACGGTTGTTTCGCTACTGATCGTGGCATTGGGACTTACCGGATTAATATCGCTTTCCATCCATCTGCGCAATAAAGAAGTTGGCATTCGTAAAGTACTTGGGGCTTCACTAGCACATTTGATGTTACTCTTTTCAAAAGAGTACTACGGAATCTTCCTATTTGCTGCATTTACGACAGTTCCACTGAGCTATCTATTGATGCAATACTGGCTACAAAATTACATTATCCGAGTAGAAATCAATGCATTTACCTACTTGTTACCATTGGGCACGTTGATTGGTTTGCTGAGTTTATTGGTTGGTATTATTGTATTTCGATCAACTCGGTTTAATCCAGTTGAAAAATTAAGAGATGAATAATCTAAGAAACCAATCCACATAAACAGTATGATAAAGAATCACCTTAAAACCGCTTGGCGAACATTGATGCACAATCGGATCTATTCGCTATCAAATCTCATCGGCTTAACCATCGCGTTACTGGTATTTATGTTAATTAGTTCACTTGTCATTGATGAGCTTTCCTACGACAGACAATGGGGCAACTCCAATGAGCTTTACCGAATGAGGGTGGTACCCAAAGAAACACAGGAAGGTGTCAAAACCAATATTTCAGGAGCTCCTGAAGGTCTCTCAAAGGTCTTGAAAACTAATTTTCCTGAAATTTTAGGTTATTCCACGATCAACAGTAGTTCACAGAAATTAACAATCGACGGTCTGTCAAAACAACTAGCTGAAATCAGTACCTTAGTAATTGACAGTGGTTTTTTCAATCTTTTTGATACAAAAATAATTGCAGGCAATCCAAAACAAATTATTGCAGGTGCAAAAAACATCACATTGACAGCCTCTGCTGTACAAAAATACTTCAGCGGAAAAGATGTACTCGGCAGCACATTCTACAATAAACCGCAAGAAGGGGAACCAGAGGCTTATTATGTCAATGCTATTATTGAGGATATTCCTCATAATTCATCCTTTCAGGCAGAAGCGCTCGTGCTGATGCCTAAGGTAAATGAATTCAATCCGACAGAGGCCGGCTCATTGCAAACACAAATTCTATTGCTCAAAAGCACAACTGATATTAACCACTTTTCGACCAAAATAAACAAATGGTACAATGGACAAAAACTGAATGACTGGGCGAAAAGTTTTAATCTTTTTATTGAACCCATCAAAGATATACACCTACAAAGTATTACAGGATGGGAGAATCCCATGCAAGATATTTATCTACTGGTGGGAATAGCGACACTTATTCTTATACTGGTCAGTATTAATTACATTAACCTAAGCTTTGCGCATGCCTTAAAACGCACACAACAGATAGGTATCCGTAAGGTATTGGGAGCAAGCCGAAGAAATCTAATCTTACAAATGGGCATAGAGAGTACGATACTCTTTGCCAGCTCTTTTCTGATCGCATTTTTCGGTTATATTCTTGTCAGTCCTGCATTTGAAAACTATTTAGAGCATCCACTGACAATGAGCTACCAGCATTCTTTATTCATGTTTGCTGGACTACTAACCACCTGGATAATTTTAGGCTGGTTGTGCAGTTTACCGACTGCGTTGTCTCTATCGAAAACACAGCCATCGCTTGAACTTCGGAAGCAGCTATCTTTCTTCAGACTTCCCTTAAATATGGCATTTACCAAAATACTGGTTGTCTTCCAATTTGCTATCTCCATCGTCGTAGCGATCTGCATGATGTCAATGCGGGCACAACTGCATTATTTGTATAGCAAAGATCTTGGCTACGAACCTAAAAATCTTTTAGCCATCAACTATACCTCTTGGGAAGGAAAGGATCAGGCTTTCAAACAGGAGCTATTAAAAAATTCATACATCGCATCGGTTAGCCTAACAAGCTGGACTCCCTTTAGCGGGGGCGCAGATTTTAAAATAGTAAAAGACCCTCACGATCCGAACAAAGAATTGCCTATTGTATTTGTTTATGCGGATTATGATTACATCAAAACAATGGGTATAAAACTCCTTGACGGACGTCCTTTGAGTGCGGACTATGCACTGGACAGATCATTTACGGATTCGGTACACAATGGGCAACCAGTATTTACAAACATGCTCGTTTCCGAAGGAACAGCCCAACGGCTCCCTTTTAAACTCAATAAAAGTTTAGAGCTCCTAAAAAATACACCAGTGGGTATATTTAAAGAATTTAACGGAGCAAGTTTAAAGTTTCCGATCGGTCCTTTTGCAATTAAGGCAGAAACTGAATGGGAAGGTGGCTGTATGCTCATTCGGGTAGAGGAAGGCAAGAAAAAGGAAGCTTTAGCATTGGTAAACAAGACATGGAACAAATTTTTCCCAAACCGGATAGCGCAGATCAACTGGCAGGAAGATCAAGTACAGAATCAATATAACAAAGAAAAAAAACAATACCAGCAATTAGCACTTTTTACCGGTTCCAGTATGCTGATTGCCATCTTAGGGATCGTAGCTATTGCTATTTATACACTAGAACGAAGAGTAAAAGAAATTGGTATCCGTAAAGTACTAGGGGCTTCCGTAAATACGATCACATATATGATTTCCAAATCCTTTATCTTACTCCTCCTGATAGCTATTCTAATAGCTTTCCCTATAGCATGGTGGTTTACGCATAAATGGCTAGAAAATTTCTTCTATCATATAGATGTACCGATCGTTCTATTTATTTTCACAGGGTTGTGTATTGGTTTGACAACTTTAGCGATTATCGCCACCCGTATATTCCAGACAGCCCGTATTAACCCTGTCAATAGTTTAAGAGATGAATAAGAAAAATAAGCCGTAGGTTATCTAAGCTAAAAAGTGTATTAATTATTAACCAAATTTGGGTGTAGATCAGTTTATAATTGGTGTACCTACGGCTTAGGATCTTTGAAGCGATTTTTAGCTGTTTGCGTGTTGGACAGCTAAAAATTGCTTATTTCTTTTCAGTCGATTCCGTGGGAGCAGCTAAAATATAACCGAATCCGTATTGAGATGCTTTCCGAATAATTTTGCGGTCATCAGACCGATTAAGGAAATCATCTAGTACCTTAATCAGGTTTTTAGGATGTATATACCTTCCTAATTTAGCACAGCATAAGTTGTGTATTTCGTCAGGTCTCTTTTCCACATTAAAATATCCCATATCAATATTTTCATCCAAGAGAGTACTTATCTCTTTTACTTCTTCTATTGTCGAAATTTCATACGGGTCGAGATCATGTCGAATATCGATTAACTTAAATTCGATTACTTTTTGATCTTGCTCTACCTCAACTTTATACAGTTCATAAATAACGCGGTCACCCAATTTAGTTACATGCAATTCATATGTATACTTCTGTGACGACAACTCGATTCCGTAAAGCATCAATTCATTCATACTCTTTATTTCTAGTACAAGCTGCATGACAACCAAATCATGAACAAAAGTTCTTTTCCTTTTGAATGTCTCAACTTTATTTATAAAATCGAATGACTTTCCCATTAAAAAAGAAACTTCTTCGGGTGACAGGTGCCGCGAAATACGTTGTAGCAGCATACGATAATATATTTGCATGTCTAACTCTCCGCATCTCCTCCTATATACTTTTGTTTTTTGAAATTTCGCTGTTTTCATCATTGACATATTTAAATGATATAGATTTTCAATACAAAAGAATAGAAAATATTCTACAAATAAAAACATTTGTATAAATAAAAATAACATTTTGTATATTTATCTATACAAAACAAGAGCATACTAAATCATAACTATGACAAAGCTAGGTGAATTTTTAGAGAAGAAATCCGTTAATAAATCGCGAATTGCGCGCAAAACAGGTTTAAGTAAGGCAAGAATCAATGAGTTAACGATGACCGAAACGGCTAAATTACGTTTGGATGAAATGTACCTGATCGCATTGGCTATTGATACAGATCCAGCTAAAATGATGTTCGAACTATGTGATCATCTCCAGCTGAAAGAGATTGAAGAGTAAGCAATTCTCTATTTACCATCAGCGCCTAGAACGTCTGTGCGATACTGAACGCCAAACTGTTCGATATCGTACAGACGAGCTTTTCAAATTTAAAACAAC
>NZ_DKSP01000180.1:88490-111245 GCF_002472745.1 Sphingobacterium sp. UBA7253
ATACATTAACAAAATGGCAATGCAATTGATTTCAGCTTAAACGTCTGTTTTGATTATAACTACCAGTCATTCAGACCTTAAAAATTTCTGCTATGATAGGAAATAATCTCAAAATAGCTTGGCGGAATATGGCGAAAAACAAGCTATATTCATTCATCAAGATTGGTGGCTTTGCCTTTAGTATTGCGATCTGTATTCTTATTGTTTTATATCTAAAACATGAGACGAGCTATAATAAGTTTTATCCGGCTATGGATAGAATTTACCGCTTGGTTGTTCAGTTACCCATAGAGAATAAAACCGAGCGCTGGGTTTCACTTTCTGCACCGGTAGCGCCAACCCTAAAAGCAGAAATACCCTCCATTGAGCAAACGGGGCGCATCCTACCTAATCCGTTATTCGGTGCGGGCAGCAACCAATTGTCATTAAATAACAGCCCAGATAGCCATTACGATGACGGATTTGTCTATGTCGACCAGTCCATTCTCGACATGTTTCCTATGCCAATGGTTTCGGGCCAGCTGTCCCATGCACTCGATAAGCCCAACACATTGGTTATTACCAGAAGCAAGGCCGAAAAATACTTTAAAAATGATCCAATTGGACAAACGATTTATCTCAACAACAATAAATCGAAGGCCTATACCATCACTGGGGTCATTGAAGATGTGCCCAACAATTCGACCCTTGCCGGTTATAGTTTTTTTATGTCGCTCGCTGGAGAACCTTTTTATCAAGGCGAACAGACTGCTTGGCTCAATAACAATTATACTGTTTATGTCAAATTAAAACCCAACGTAAATGTTGCACTGGCAGAAAAAGAAATTTCAAAGAATTACTTAGAGATACATTATCTCCCTGAATATCTAAAATCAGGACGGAAACTTAATCCGCTTTTCAAACAGGCAAAAATAACTTTACAGAATGCACTCGACATGCATTTAAAATCTGCGGATATAAGCGACGATAAAGTTAGTACATTGAACAGAGGCGATATTCGCATGGTTTGGACCTTCGCAACAATAGCTTTATTTATTTTGTTCATTGCCTGTATTAACTTCATCAACTTATCGACAGCAAATGCAGCAACGAGAGCAAAAGAAATTGGTATCCGTAAGACTATTGGCTCCTCCAGGAAGCTGCTTGTTGGACAATTCCTTGTTGAAGCAATTTGTTATAGTGTATTGTCACTGATTATTGGGCTCTTTCTAAGCTGGCTACTACTACCCGTATTCAACCAGCTAGCCAACAAATCCTTGACCATTCCTTGGATAGCAGCGTACTTCTTTCCTTCTCTTTTGGTGGCCATATTGGTGATCGGTGGTCTTGCCGGAATCTACCCAGCATTGTACCTATCCAAATTTAAACCAATTACCGCACTGAAAAACAATGTCATTGGCGCTAAATCTTCGCTGTTTAGGAATAGTTTGGTTGTCTTTCAATTCGCGACCTCAATTATCCTTATCGTTGGAGCATTGGTAACCAATAAACAGATAAACTACATATTGGACAAAGATCTGGGATTTGACAAGGAACAAGTCGTTGTGCTTCGCGGTATTGGAACATTATCGAAACAGCTTCCAAGTTTAAAAAATGAACTAAAGAGCCTCCCCAATGTTGCCTCAGTTTCCATGGGTGATTTTCTTCCAGTACCCATCGATGGAGCCAAACGAAATGGTAATCCGTTCTGGGTCGATGGCAGAAAAGATCTTGATATGGCTACACAGGGCCAATTTTGGGAAATCGATCAGGATTACCTGAGCACATTCGGTCTTCATTTAAATAAAGGACGAAATTTTGATCCCACCAGAGCCACCGATAGCAGTTCGGCTATTATCAATCAGAAATTGGCCGACGAACTTCATTTAAAGAATCCCATTGATGCAAAAATCACCAATGGCAATACATGGACCGTCATTGGCGTAGTAGATGATTTTATTTTTGAGTCGCTAAAGGATAAGGGGTATGCAGGACTTTGTATGACATTACAAGGCAATCCTTCCCTCCTCTCTATTAAGGTAAAACCGCAACATCTCAAAGAGACGCTCGCTGATATCACAGGAGTATGGGACAAATTTGCCCCAAATCAACAAATTAACTACAGCTTCTTGGACGAAGGTTTTGAGGCTCTTTATCAAGACGTGGAACGGACCAAGAATATATTCACTTGTTTCGCTCTTGTTGCCATTTTTGTTGCTGCGCTCGGGCTTTTCGGTCTCGCAACTTATGTGACACAGCAACGGACCAAAGAAATTGGCGTACGTAAGGTCCTTGGAGCCAATGCGATTAGATTACTCCGATTATTGTCTGGAGATTTTATAAAATTGGTGTTTGTAGCCTTGGTCATTGCTACACCAGTTGCGTGGTGGGCGATGAACCAATGGCTTACAGATTTTAACTATCGGATCGAAATAAATTGGCTCTACTTCATTCTTGCAGGAATGAGTGCCATTTTAATTGCTTTAGGCACAATCAGCTATCAGACTTGGAAAGCCATTCGCGCCAATCCTGTGGATAGCCTGCGTGATGAATAAATACAAAACCGTAAAAGACTTTTATTATGATAGGAAATAATTTAAAGATCGCTTGGCGAAATATGGTCAACAACAAACTGTACTCGATCATCAAGATCGGCGGATTCGCTTTTAGCATTGCGATTTGCATTCTTATTATGCTGTACATCCGACATGAAACCAGTTATGATAAAATGTATCCCAACATGAACCGTGTTTTCCGTCTTATCGTTTCAGCACCCGATGGTGATAAAGTGAGGCAAACCTTTGCCTTTCCTGCCCCAGCAGCTAAAACCTTGCAAGAGGAAATCCCAAGTGTTGAATTAGCCGGTCGCATTTTACCCAATACCTTATTTGGTGCCGGAAGCAATCTGTTTACTGTAAATGGCCGCGCGGAGAACTACCTTGATAAAGGTTTTGTATATGTTGATCAGTCCATTTTGGAAATATTTCCGCTTCCGGTCGTACAAGGACAGTTATCACATGCGCTGGACAAACCCAATGCGATAGTCATTACCAAAAGTAGGGCTCAGAAATATTTCAAAGGAAATGCCGTAGGACAAACCATCTATTTGAACAATAATAAAAATGTTTTATACAACATAACGGCTGTGATCGATGATGTTCCAAACAATTCCAGTCTCTATGGTTATGATTATTTTATATCCCTAGCGGGGGAACCATTTTATCCGGGTGAGCAAAACAATTGGGGCGCGACAAATTACATTACCTATGTAAAACTGAAGGAGAATACAGATATTGCCAACGCACAGCGTAGCATTTCAAAAAACTATATTCAGGACCATTATATTTTGCTCAACAAAAAAAATGGAATGAAAATATCGCCAGAAATGATGCAATCAACCGTATTGCTTCAAAACGCCCTTGATATGCACCTGCACTCGAAGAATATTTCGGAATATGGAATGGCGACACAATATCAAAGCGACATTAAGATGGTCTGGATATTTACGGGCATTGCATTTTTTATATTATTGATTGCCTGTATAAACTTCATCAACTTATCAACGGCGAATGCAGCAACACGAGCCAAAGAAATCGGGATTCGAAAAACCATTGGATCAAATCGACGGACACTGATTATCCAATTTATGACCGAAGCGATATGTTACAGTCTTATTTCACTCCTTATAGGGTTATTATTAGCCTTCCTGTTATTACCGCTATTTAACAATCTAGCCAACAAAGCGCTGTTTATACCGTGGACAGTGTGGTACTTTGTTCCTTCGCTGATTTTGAGCATGTTGTTCATCGGTATCCTTGCTGGCTTATACCCAGCGTTCTATTTATCAGGATTTCAACCTATCAACGCATTAAAAAGTAAATCGGTTGCTAACCCTAAATCTTCGTTGCTACGTAATGGACTGGTTATTTTCCAGTTTGCAACATCTATTATATTGATCATCAGTGCACTCATTGCAAATCAACAAATCAGTTTTATGCTCAATAAAGACATTGGCTTTGATAAAGATCAGGTCATTGTACTTCGTGGTGTAACGGGTATTGCCTCTCAGGCAAAAGAATTAAAAAATGAATTGAAAGCCATTCCAACAGTTCGTGATGTCTCCATCGGCGACTACTTACCGGTTCAATTGGATGGCGCAAAAAGAAATGGGAATCTTTTTTGGTCCAAAGGAAAAGAAGATCTTGAATTGGGAGAAGGCGGGCAATTCTGGAATATCGACGAAAGCTACCTCACTACATTTGGACTAAAACTTATAGCCGGCCGAAACTTCGATCCACATATCGCATCGGATAGTTCTGGTGCTATTGTTAACAAAAGAATGCTTGCAGATCTAGGCATCAAGGGAAATCCGATTGGTGCACAAATTACCAATGGCATGACGTGGACCATTATTGGTGTCGTCGACGATTTTATCTTTGAATCGATGAAAGATGAGGGCTACTATCCCGTTTGTATGACCCTCGCCAACAGCCCCTCCATGCTTTCCATCAAGACTAAATCTACAGAGATGTCCAAAACATTGGCCGACATTAATACCGCCTGGAACAAGTTTTCACCAAATCAAAAAATCGATTACAATTTCCTCGATGCCGGCTTCGCAGATCTATATCAAGATGTCCAACGGACCAAAAATATCTTCAGTTGCTTTGCTTTTGTAGCCATTTTTGTTGCAGCTCTGGGACTTTTCGGACTGGCAACTTATGTGACCCAGCAACGAACCAAGGAAATCGGTGTCCGCAAGGTTCTCGGTGCAAGTTCCATCCGATTACTCAAATTACTCTCCGGAGATTTTATAAAATTGGTGTTTGTAGCTTTGATCATTGCTACACCTGTAGCGTGGTGGGCAATGAATCAATGGTTGAGAGATTTCAACTATCGAGTAGAAATCAATTGGTTCTACTTTATTCTAGCGGGTCTCAGTGCAATCCTGGTTGCTTTCGGAACCATTACTTATCAAACATGGAAAGTCGTCCGTGCCAATCCAGTCGATAGTTTAAGGGATGAATAAAGTCAGAAGATCTTAAAAATTGGTGTTCGTTGCCTTGGTAATTGCCTTGCCTGTTGCTTGGTGGGCAATGAACCAATGGCTCAGGGGGCATGGATGTTCGATTCTGGACGTAAACTGTTCGAAATCGAACATCCAAAAACAAGACAAAAACACGATAAGTGATTTATAATAAAACTATTACGACACTGGCAAGGGGATTGTAATTTTAATTGAGTGAATTGGTTCGCATTAGTTTAAACATAATATCCTCCAAAAAATGGCAAAAAATGATTTCAAACTAGCTTGGCGCAAACTTTTAAAAAATAAAGGTTTTACTTTCTTAAATATTGTTGGTCTGACCCTGGGTTTTACGGGTTTTATCCTTTCCTATCAATATATTAATCGCGAAACGAGTTACGATAAATGGAACCCACATTTTAAGGATATCTACCAAATTGGCCTTGAATCGGAAGGTGCATTTACGGACGAAACTTCACCTTCACTGGCTCCATTGCTAAAACAGAGTTTACCTGATATTGTATATGCAGGAAGAAAAATAGTCTATAACTACGGTAGTTACCCCCTTTTTGGTGAAAAAACAGTCCTTATCAAAAACGCGGCATTAATTGATTCTTCTGCTGCGCAAATTTTTCAGGTAAAAAATGCGACTGGACCGCTCTATAAAAACAAAGACCAAAAGGAAGCGACCTTGGTCAAAAGTCCTATTGCCGAACAACTGTTTAAAAAAGAAGATCTAAATTTTGACAGTCCCCATTCGGTTCCAACTCAAAGCCTTGCTCTAGGTATGCAGGAGACGATTTATGGTACGATCAAAAAACAGAGTCTGTCCATCATTGATTACGATCTCCTTTTTATCCGCGAACCGCAGGATCTCTTCGCCGATAATAATCCTTTTTTGTATCAAACTTATATTCAGGTTCGTCCCGGTACGGATATCCCAAAGTTGACTAATCGCATCAATGCGCTTTACCAGAAAGAAATTGCACCAAAAGATAAAATACGTTCTTCTAGTTATGCCAAGGGAAAAATCTATTTGGATCCATTAGCCAATCTTCATCTAAGGCCAAAAACAGGTACTGACACAGCTTATATCATTACGTGGATTATTGGTATTCTCTCCGTTTTGATCCTCTTACTTGCCGCTGCCAATTTTGCCAATTTGATTATGGCACAGGCGGATCAACGCATTAAGGAACTCGCGCTTAAAAAAATATTAGGCAGCTCACGCTGGGCTATCGTCAGACAATTGGTACTGGAAGTATTTATCCTGACTTTCAGTGCTGCAATCTTAAGTTTCGTCACTTTGGCTCTCACAGGAAATATTCTACAAAAATGGTTCAACGATGATCTTAAGGGGTATATTTTGAGCTCGGAGACAATCGCCCAACTTGCTATTGCCGTACTATTGACAACAATTCTATCGGCAATATACCCAGCTATCGTACTCTCTGGCTTCAAATCCGTTAATCTCCTTAAAGGCGGACTAACATCAGTACTCAAAAAAGGAACTTTCCGCAATGCCTTATTAACCTTTCAAATCAGCATGGCGATTTTGTTTATCTCGGGTATGTTAATCATCCGGGGCCAACTTCAGTACATGCAGCAGGCAGATAAAGGGTTTGAGCCAGCGCAGGTTATCAATTTCAAGGGAGTAGGTATGTATTACAATAAAAACAACTACGAACAATTAAAGAGGCGATTAGAAAATGATCCGAGTATTGCATCTACCGCATCGGCGACCAATATTCCGGGAGAAGGTGAGCAGCCTCCCAAAATGGATTTTTCCTATGCCCAAAAAAACATTTCATTTGCACATGTCGGCATTGATCCTGGATACTTCAAGACGTTAAACATCTCCAGTACACAGGGGAATACCAATATTTCATTGGACCAATTGCTTCGCGATTCCTTAGCCCATTATGCTATTATAAACGAATCTGCAGCCAAAAATTTAGGACTTTCAAACCCTATGGGTGCAAAAATTAAGGGCTGTGATGTAGACTTTGAAATTGTCGGTTTAGTCAAAGACAGTAAAGCTTATGGCTTTGAGAATGTAGTTCAACCGACCATCTATTCATTTAAAAATGAATGTGGCACTATGCGTTTTCAGACGACACTTATGGTCAAAACAAAACAAGGCATGGTCGATCAGGCAATTCAAACAGTCAAAGCAGAGTGGGCGAAAAACCCAACCGCAAAAGACCTCCCCCTTGATTATTCCTTTATGGATGAGCAATATGCTTTACAGCACAAAAAACAGCAAGAATTGCAGACGGCTTTTAATAGTTTCACTAGCCTCTCCGTGATCATCGCGGCCTTAGGGCTGTTCAGTATGGCGGCATATCAGGCGGCATTACGAAAAAAGGAAATGAGCATCAGAAAAGTACTGGGAGCATCGGTACAATTGCTCTTTGTTCAATTGAACAAACCATTTTTCAAACTCTTTTTGATCGGTATTGGCATAGCCCTTCCACTAGCCTATATGCTCATGAATAAATGGCTTTCTAATTTCGCCTATCACATTCAGCTTTCCTGGTGGTCGTTTTTGATTCCAATATTTTGCATATTTATCCTCATATTGGTTTCCATCAGTTTCCAATCTCTCAAAGTCGCAAAAACCAATCCAATAGATAGTCTGCGCGATGAATAAAAGATAATATGAGCAGTGATGGCCTTAACCCAGAGTCGAACAATAATTATGGTTACCGGTAAAAATATAAATACGAATATCTAAGATCTCAATACTAAAAAATGATACAATTAAAAAATTTATTCAAGTGGTATAATGTAGGTGGTACACGCTCATTCGTCCTTAAAGATGTAAGTCTCGATATCGCTGAAGGTGATTTTATCTCCATCATGGGACCTTCAGGGTCCGGAAAATCGACTTTATTAAATATTATCGGTATGCTCGACGAGCCTGATGAAGGTGAATATATCTTTATGGGCGAGAATGTGTTGGAAATGAAAGCGAAAAAAAGAACGCAACTATACCAATCCCACATCGGCTATGTATTTCAAGCTTACCATCTCCTGGATGAATTGACTGTATATGAAAATATTGAAACACCTTTGATCTATAAGGACATTTCGAGCAAAGAAAGAAAAGCTATTGTTGCCGATATGCTCGATCGCTTTGGTATTGTTGGTAAGAAGGATCTCTTCCCAGCCCAACTATCCGGTGGCCAACAACAGATTGTAGGTATAGCGCGTGCATTAGCGGGATCGCCCAAGTTATTGTTAGCCGATGAGCCTACGGGTAATTTAAATTCCAAACAAGGCGAAGAAATCATGGATCTATTCAAACAGCTCAACGATGATGGTGTTACGATCATACAAGTAACCCATTCTGAAAAGAATGCCGAATACGGTAAAAGAGTTGTCAATATGCTGGATGGTCAGCTCAAATAATTGTATGCCAATTTAACCTGGATAATCCCTACGCAGTACATCAATTACGGTAGGGATTTTTTTAGCTCATATTTCGAATCAATTCTTTAACTTCGTTATGATGAATGAGAGAGAGTTGAAATCGCTAATATCCCTGTTGGACGACACCGACCAACAGATTATTCAGGAAGTGGAACACCAGTTAAAAAGCCAAGGTCCTGAGATTGTACCCTATTTGGAAAAATTTTGGGAATCAAGCTTCGATCCCAGAATACAGGGACGTTTAGAGAATATCATTCATGAAATTCAATTTGATCAGACCAAAAACGAGTTACAGATCTGGAACCTGAGTAACTCATTCAATCTACTGGAAGGATTAATTATCCTCAATAATTATCAATATCCTTCTTATGAAGACCACAAGATTATTTTGGCGATAGAAGATCTCAAAACTGAGGTATGGCGCGGTTTGCATTACGACATGAGCCCACTGGAAAAAGTGAACCTAATGAATCATGTTCTTTTTGGCTCTTTCGGCCTAACAGGAAATACAAAGGACTATCATCACCCACAGAATTCCTATATTGGTCAAGTACTCGATACCAAACAGGGGAATCCCTTAACCCTATCCTGCATTTATAGTATCATTGCACAAAAATTGGACATTCCAATCTACGGTATCAATTTACCAAAGCATTTTGTATTGGCGTATATGGATTCGGATGAAGAAGGGAATGAAAATGTGCTGTTTTACATCAATGCCTTTAATCGTGGTCAGGTTATGCAAAAAAGCGATGTAAATTCATTTTTGAAGCAACTGAACCTCAATCCAGATAGAGAATTTACCTATCCTTGCGACAATGTGACTATCATTAAACGAGCTTTGCGAAACCTAATGTCTGCCTACGAGGAACATGAAAGTTCAAACAAGCAACAGGAAATCAAAGAGCTTTTCCAGTTGCTTGCTTAAACTGCATGTTAGAAAACATTAGCTTCACGAGCATCTAAAAAGATATAATTAGGCGTCATGGAGCCATAGGTTTTCGCCGCAATATCGGGTTTTACATTGCCTTCACTTAAGCCAACCAATGGAAAACGCGAAATTGTACGATTCGTTAGATCAGAAACATAAAAGAATTTTCCTTGGTCCGTACGGTCATCAATCGCTACACCCCAAGGTTTTACTAAGCCTGTATTAGCCCCACCGACAACATAATCCGGTTCCACGTTCATTTTATCCGTGGTGCCGCTAAATAAGGTATTTGGATCTTTGAAAAATAGTACTTCACTACCGGAAGTTACCGCCAACAAGTTCTTTTTGGGAGCGTAGGATACCGAGCCTAATCCCGTTTTACCATTGATATATACTTTCATCATTGGCGTAAATCTAGTGGAAGCTACAATGGTATCGCGAGCACGGTCGATGAGTTCTTGTTTGAGTTGTGAATATACCGCAAAACCACTTTTATTTTCTGTTCCTTCATTATTAAAACCAACCAGCACCAATTTCTCATTACTATCACTCGTGATGCTGTTCAATAAGGTCAGTGAACTCGGAACAATGGTCCCCAGGTTAATCTGTTTGTCAATGATCGGTGCTCCGCCTTTTGATCCTACTTTTCCACTTGGTGTACTTATAGCATATAACATGGAGTTACCTGCTCCGCGATTTGTAACAGCCAAAAGAAATGGTGTTGTAACAGATCCAGAAGTACCATTTTGTTGGGCATAAGTATAATAAGCCAAACCCCTTACATTTGTAAAACCAGTATATCCAATAGCACCTGCATTACCAGGAATTCCATAGATCTCATTGGCAAATGGAATCACTTGAAGAAAAGTATCTTGTGCTGTAACACTTGCCTGAAAGATAGCCCGGGCTGCTGCATCAAAAAGAATTGGGCCACCACCTTTTGCCGGAGAAAGATATTGATAGATATTATCCAAGTTGGTTGTATCAGCCGGATCGATAATCATCATGTTTTTAAGCGCGGAATTGTTCTGGTCGTAATCCGAGAAAGAAACATACAATCTGGAGATCAAAGTAGCACCCGTTCTTACAGGTTCATCATCCAGTTTCTTGCATGATGTAAAACCTATTACACTAACAAAGAATAGGATAATACAGGATCGAAACGAAAATTTCATATATTTTTTATTAAAAATAGTGTATTGCGTTAAACATACAAATCTACTAATATATGCAGCATATAAACGAATTTATATGATTCTTTTAAGGGCAAACTCGTATAAGTAAAACGGAAATATTTGTCAATTCGCTACTTTTTGATTAAAATTGTCCTTGTTTTTTGTTAGCACATACGATTATGGAAAATAAAGAATTTGTAAGGGAGAGGTTGGCATTACCGGGAGAGGGCAAAAAATTACTTTTACACTCCTGCTGTGCTCCTTGTTCTGGAGAAGTGATGGAAGCACTCATTGCTTCGGATATCGATTTTACAATCTATTTTTACAATCCCAATATTCATCCCCGCAAAGAATATGATTTACGCAAAGACGAGAACATCCGATTTGCGGAAAAACATAATATCCCTTTTTTTGATGCGGATTACGATGTTGATCATTGGTTCGATTTGGCCAAAGGGATGGAGCAAGAGCCTGAAAGAGGCATTCGCTGCACCATGTGTTTTGATATGCGTTTTGAAAAAACGGCTGAGTATGCGGCTGCGAATGGCTTTGATGTGATTTCAAGTTCGCTGGGTATTTCCCGTTGGAAAAACATGGAGCAAATCAATGACTGTGGTTTACGTGCGGCCTCCCGCCATGAAGGGATGGAGTATTGGACATTTAACTGGCGCAAGAAAGGTGGTTCTGCCCGTATGCTTGAAGTCTCCAAAAAGGAGAAGTTCTATATGCAGGAATATTGCGGCTGTGCTTATTCGCTACGTGACACCAACAAATGGCGTATGGCAAATGGGCGCGAAAAGATAGAGTTAGGCAAAAATTATTATGAATAAGCCCTGTTACTGGTGTATATAAAGCTTTGCTTCGGAATATTTAAAAAAATATTTCTATCCTAATGATTTTATACATACCTTTGCAGGCTCAAATGCAAGATTGTGAAACATCTAAAACAATACAGAATTCCCTTTTCGGGGCTCAACGCTGGAAAGCACAATTTTGAGTTTGACATTAATAAAAAGTTCTTTGACTGCTACGAACATTCGATTGTAAAAGATGGCAATCTGAAAGCAGAAGTTGAATTGCAAAAACAAGAAAATCTATTGATTTTGCATTTTGATATCCAAGGCGAAATTCAATTGACTTGTGATACCTGCTTAAAAGAGTTTATGTCACCGATTTCAATTCAAGAACGAATATTAGTCAAATTCACGGATGAAGATTGGACAGATAATACCGAAGAGGTGTTGATCTTATCCAAAAGCGACCATGAGTTGGATATAGCTGAGTTATTATACGAATACATTAATTTAGCTGTTCCCTATATCGTAAAATGTGAAGAGCAGGGACAAGGTATACAATGTGATCCTGACATGCTCGCGTTATTTACAAGCGAGCCTGATTCAGAAGAACAAAAAGAAGAAGAAATTATCGACCCACGTTGGGAAGCATTGAGAAATATTAAAAATAACTAAAACAAAAATACGAGATGGCACATCCAAAACGTAAAACTTCTAAATCAAGAAGAGACAAAAGAAGAACACATTATAAAGCTGAAGCTCCAAGCTTGACAGTATGTAAAGAAACTGGCGCAGTTCATTTACCTCACCGTGCGTATACTGTAGACGGAAACTTGTACTACAACGGTAAATTGATCATTGAAAATACAGCTGTTGTCTAAGGTAAACCTTTCATAACACCAAAACATCCCAGACAAGCACTATTTTAGAAATTTGCTTTACTTTGGGATGTTTTTTGCGTATTATTGATTTACTAAATAATAACGGATGAAGATTGGTTTAGATATTTTAGGAGGAGATTATGCTCCTAAAGCAACGATAACAGGTGCTATTGAAGCACAAAAACAGCTTACTGGAGACCAAAAAATAGTCCTTTTTGGTAACACTGAAGAGACTAAACAATTAATCAATCAAGCCGGAGGAAATTCATCTGACTTTGAATATGTAGAGGCTCCAGAAGTCATTGCAATGGGTGAACATCCTACCAAAGCAATAACTCAAAAACCCAACTCAAGTATTGCGAAGGGATTTGAATATTTAAAAAACAAAGAAATTGACTCATTCGCTTCTGCTGGTAATACCGGCGCCATGCTTGTGGGCTCAATGTTCAGCGTTAAAGCTATCCCAGGCGTATTACGTCCTGCAATAGCATCCATTGTTCCCAAATTAAAATCAGGCTTCGGAATCTTATTGGACGTCGGCGCTAATGCGGACTGTAAACCAGAGATGTTGAACCAATTTGCAATCTTGGGAAGTGTCTTTGCCGAACATGTGTTTAATGTATCCAATCCTAAAGTTGGATTATTGAATATCGGAGAAGAAGAAGAAAAAGGAAACATCCTAACAACCTCTACCTACCCCCTACTTAAAGCCAACGACAAGATTAACTTTATCGGAAATGCAGAAGGCCGTGACCTGTTCAGTGACCATGCCGACGTTTACGTCTGTGATGGATTTACAGGCAACGTCGTCTTGAAACTCGCAGAATCATTTTATGTAGTGACGTTGAAAAAAGGTTTTAAAGATGATTTCTTCGACCGATTCAACTACGAGCAGTACGGCGGAAGCCCCATCTTGGGAGTTAATGCTCCTGTCATTATTGGCCATGGTATTTCGACACCTGAGGCCATTAAAAATATGGTTTTATTTTCAAGAGATATGATCGAGTCTAAGTTCATTGACAGCATCAGATCTATTTTCAATTAGAATATTTATGTCAAAGATTCACGCCGCAATCACGGCTGTAAATGGTTACGTTCCGGATTATATCCTTACTAACAAAGAATTGGAAACAATGGTCGACACCAACGACGAATGGATTGTTTCCAGAACGGGAATCAAAGAGCGTCGCATCTTAAAAGGTGAAGGGCTTGCTACTTCAGATCTTGCTGTACCTGCAGTTCAAGGTTTATTGAAAAAAAGAGGTATAGCTGCTACAGATATTGACCTTATTATCTTTTGCACAAGCACACCAGATATGCTGTTCCCTGCGACTGCAAATATTCTGGCCGATAAAATCGGAGCTACAAATGCATGGGGATTTGATCTTCAGGCTGCTTGTTCAGGTTTCTTGTTCGGTCTGAATACAGGAACACAATTTATCACTGCTGGTACACATAAAAAAGTCCTAGTTATCGGTGCAGATAAAATGTCTTCAGTAATAAATTATCAAGACCGTAATACCTGTATCCTATTTGGTGATGGCTGTGGTTGTGTATTGTTGGAGCCAAATGAAGAAGGAATGGGTATACAGGATGCTATTTTAAAAACCGATGGTTCTGGAGGACAGTTTTTGAATATCAAAGGTGGAGGTTCACTGAATCCGGCGTCGCATGCAACTGTAGATGCAGGATTACATTATGCTTACCAAGAAGGTCGTACGGTGTTTAAATTTGCAGTAACCAATATGGCTGATGTAGCACATGAAGTTATGGTCAAAAATAACTTAAAGTCAGAAGATATTGCTTGGTTGGTACCTCATCAGGCCAACAAACGTATTATTGATGCAACTGCAGAACGTGTGGGTCTTCCGGAAGAAAAAGTGATGGTGAACATTCAAAAATATGGAAATACCACCAGTGGTACTATTCCTTTATGCCTATGGGAATGGGAATCTCAATTGAAAAAAGGAGATAATCTTATCCTTGCAGCTTTCGGCGGTGGTTTCACTTGGGGATCCATCTATTTAAAATGGGCGTATTAATTGTCCATTTTATGGTATAATTTATTACTTTTGACAGTTAGAATTTTTTAGAAACAAACAAAACCTAGAATACTATGGGTATGGATATCAAACAAATTCAGGACTTGATTAAATTCGTTTCAAAATCAGGTGTGAATGAAGTCTCAATTGAAGAGCAAGATTTTAAAATTACAATAAAGACAAATCAAGAGCCTACGTACGTGACAGCTACTGTTCCTGCTGTTGCTCCAATTGCTGCTCCTCAAGTTGCACAAGCAGCGGCGCCAGCTCCTGTGGCTAGCCCTGCAGCACCAGCGGTAAACGCTGACGCAAACTTGATAACAATCAAATCACCAATGATCGGTACATTCTACCGTTCGGCTGGACCAGGTAAACCATCTTTCGTTAATATCGGTGATGATATCAATACCGGTTCTGTATTATGTATCGTTGAAGCTATGAAATTATTCAACGAAATTGAATCTGAAGTTTCAGGTAAAATCGTTAAGATTTTGGTAGAAGACGCTCAACCTGTTGAGTTCGACCAACCATTATTCTTAGTTGAGCCTAAGTAATTTACAATTACGTAAATGAATACATGTAGCCTCCAAAGGGCTACATTTTTTGCAAACTTCATAATTCAAGACAATGTTCAAAAAAATATTAATTGCAAATAGAGGCGAGATTGCCCTGCGCATTATCCGTACCTGTCGTGAAATGGGTATTAAAAGTGTTGCAGTATATTCGACTGCTGATAGAGACAGCTTACACGTAAGATTTGCGGATGAAGCAGTTTGTATTGGTCCTCCACCGAGTAGAGACTCTTACTTAAACATTCCAAATATTATTTCTGCAGCTGAATTGACAAATGCAGATGCGATTCATCCAGGATACGGTTTCTTATCGGAAAACGCACGCTTTTCAGCAATCTGTGCAGAATATGGCATCAAATTTATTGGTGCTACTGCAGAACAGATCGAAAAAATGGGTGATAAATCCCGTGCTAAGGATACCATGAAAAAAGCTGGTGTTCCAACCGTTCCAGGATCGGATGGTTTGATCTCAAACGTAAAAGAAGGTATTATATTAGCGAATGAAATCGGCTACCCAGTAATCATCAAAGCAACTGCCGGTGGTGGTGGTCGTGGTATGCGTATCATTTGGAAAGATGAAGAGTTCGAACCAGCTTGGGATTCTGCACGTGTTGAATCTGCTGCGGCTTTCGGTAACGATGGCATCTACCTTGAAAAATATGTAGAAGAACCGCGTCACATCGAATTCCAAATTGTGGGCGATCAGTTCGGTACAGTATGTCACCTATCTGAACGTGACTGTTCGATACAACGTCGTCACCAAAAATTGATCGAAGAATCTCCATCACCTTTTATGACTCCCGAATTGAGAGCTGAAATGGGAGAGGCTGCTGTCAAAGGTGCTAAAGCTGTAAACTATGAAGGTGCTGGTACAATCGAATTCTTGGTTGACAAACACCGCAACTTCTACTTTATGGAAATGAACACTCGTATCCAAGTAGAACACCCTGTAACGGAAGAGGTAATCAACTTTGACTTGATCAAAGAACAGATAAAAGTGGCCGCAGGAATTCCGATCTCTGGTAAAAACTATGAACCAGGAATGCATGCAATTGAATGTCGTATCAATGCTGAGGACCCTTTTAACAATTTCCGCCCTTCACCAGGTAAAATCACCAACTTCCACTCACCAGGTGGACATGGTGTACGTGTAGATACACACGTTTACTCTGGTTATTCAATTCCGCCGAACTATGATTCTATGATTGCTAAATTGATCACTGTTGCACAAACACGTGAGGAAGCAATTTGTACCATGGAACGTGCGTTAAGCGAATTCGTCATTGAAGGGATCAAAACAACCATTCCTTTACATTTGAGATTGATGCGCGACCCTAACTTTAGAGCCGGCAATTTCACGACAAAGTTTATGGAAACTTTCGACCTAACGGAATATCCAGCAGAAGATTAAATAAAATTATCTTTACATACATAAAAAATACCATTCTTTACAATAAGAATGGTATTTTTGTTTCCAAACAATTTTTATGAGTACACCTAATTCGAAAGATCTAATACAAGCTATTAAAGATAAAGGGAAGAATATAGAAGCAGAAATGTCTTTTTTTGACCACCTTGAGGTTTTGAGATGGCATTTGGTCCGTTCAGCAATTGCGATCTGTATCTTTGCAGGTATTGCCTTTACATTCTACGATTTCGTATTCAACGATATCATCATGGGGCCAAAGAATCTAAATTTTTGGACCTATCGCATGATGTGTAAAGCTGCAGATGCTTTCAATTTAGCGGACTTCTGTGTCAAGAAAATTCCTTTTAATATCATCAATACCGAACTAGCAGGTCAATTTATGCTTCAGATAAACTCCTGTTTATTGATGGCTTTGATGATGGGCTTTCCTTACCTTCTTTTTGAAATCTGGTTATTTGTAAAACCAGCATTGACCGATGTGGAAAGACGCTCTGCACGAGGGTTTGTCTTTTACTCCTCTTTATTGTTTATTTTAGGAGCGCTCTTCGGATACTATATCGTTGTGCCATTATCCATAAACTTTCTGGCAAATGTATCCCTAAGTGATGAAATCGTGAACCAGATTACCATTGATAATTACCTTTCCACGATAGCAACATTAACATTGGGCTGTGGAATTGTTTTCCTACTGCCGATACTGGTATTTATTCTCTCGAAAATAGGCATTATGACCCCTGAATTTATGCGGGCCAGCCGTCGTTATGCAACTGTAATTATTTTAGTGATAGCCGCTATCATTACACCTTCTGCAGATGTGATCACCATGTTGACCGTTGCAGCACCAATGTTCTTATTATATGAGATCAGTATTATGGTTTCTGCGGATGTCAAAAGAAAAAAATTAGCACAAGAAAAATAAAATAACAATAAAAATGAGCAGCGTAAAGAAAATTGCGATTGGAAGTGACCATGCTGGTTTTGAATACAAAACAGCTTTGGTAAGCTTTTTGAATGAACTGGGTTATGAAGTAACAGACTTTGGAACAAACTCTCCAGATTCAGTTGATTATCCAGATTTCGCACACCCAGTTGCATCAGCAGTAGAAAATAAAGAAGCTGATGCCGGAGTCTTGATTTGTGGAAGTGCAAATGGTGTTGCTATCACAGCTAATAAACACCAAAATATTCGTGCTGCTATCTGTTGGTTGGAGGAAATTTCGGCTTTAGCCCGTCAGCATAATGATGCGAACGTGGTATGTATCCCAGCACGTTTTATCGACCTTGACCTTGCTAAAAAGATCGTCAACACATTTATGAACACGGAATTCGAGGGTGGACGTCACGCTAACCGTGTAAACAAAATAGCTTGTAGCTGTTAATAAATTAACATTTTTTAAGAAGCGGATGAAAGGTAAACTACACTTTTCATCCGCTTTTTTTTATATATTGTGCAGATACTGACACCTGTTATAAGATTAAGCAGATGATGCTCGCTTAATCCGGTTAATTAGCATTACAAAATAAAGCGTTGAAAGTCGCACTAGTAAAAAATAAACAATGAAAAAAATATACAACCTGCTTTGGATCGCATGCTCCCTAATGAGCTGTGCAAAAGCACAGGACGTAAACAGTAAATATGCAGATGAAATCACAGTAGAGTCGACGCAGAAGCATCTGCGCACTTTAGCTTCTGTCGATTTTGAAGGCCGAGGGACCGGCCAAAAAGGTGGGCGCCTGGCAGCAGAATATATTGCCAATGAATTTAAAAAATATGGACTTAGTGCGCCTGTCAATGGATCCTATTTCCAACCCCTGCAGCTAATTCGCAACAGCTTTAAGGTAAAGCAATTTAGTATTAACGATAGACCCTTCCAACATGGTAAGGACATTTTTGTCATTGGCAACAATGAGAACAAGTTCTTCGAAAGCAATGAAATTGTGTTTATTGGCTATGGCATAGATGATCCCAAGTATTCGGATATCTCAGGCATGGATCTCCACAATAAGATCGTTATGTTGATCAATGAGAATGAGCCAACAGATGAGAAAGGGAATTCATGGATTACCAGCAAAAAGGCTGCTTCGGACTGGGCAACAACCCGAAATAAAAAAGTCAAGGAGATCCTTAAACACAGTCCCAAAATGGTACTAGCCATCAATAGTCAGCTGTCTCAACTTTTGGAGGATGCAGGAGACCGTGCTATTGAGGGCCGTTATAATTTAGCGGTGGATCAACCTGCGCCTGAAAAGTCGCCCATGATCCCCGTGGTCAATATTACAGACCATGCAGCAAATTATATTCTAAACCTAGCAAGAACCAATCTTGCTACTGTGGTTGCAAAAATTAATCGTACGGGACAACCGAATTCCTTTGCTATTTCAACAAATTTTAAAGCTGAGTTTGGCACCAATGCGGCAACTTTAGCCGATCCTAATATTCTTGGCTACCTGGAAGGAACAGATAAAAAAGACGAAATCGTTGTGATCGGGGGCCACTATGACCACGATGGAATGGATTCCAAAGGAAATATCTTCTTTGGGGCCGATGACAATGCCTCGGGCACAACAGCTGTCCTTGAGTTGGCACGTGCTTTTTCTAAAGCTAAATCAACCGGAAATGGCCCACGGCGCAGTATTTTGTTCATCACCTATGCGGCAGAAGAAAAAGGTTTACTGGGTTCCAAATTCTATACAGAAAATCCCATATTTCCATTGAAAAACACCGTTGCCTGCATTAATATTGATATGATCGGCCGTGTTGACGACAAACATCTCAAAGGTAATCACGATTATATCCATGCGATCGGTTCAGATAAATTGAGCTCGGAGTTATATCAGATCAATAAAAATGAGAATGAAAAACATACGAAACTGGAGATTGACTATATGTATGACGATCCAAAGGATCCTATGCGCCTCTACTATCGCTCCGATCATTATAACTTTGCCAAGAAAGGTATCCCATCTGTATTTTACTTTTCGGGCTTGCATCCGGACTACCACACACCTGCAGATACCTATGAAAAGATCGACTTTCCATTGATGGTTAAACGTGAAAAGCTCGCATTTTACACCGCATGGCAAATAGCCAATCGGGAAAATCGCCTGGTGGTTGACAATAATAAAGAGTAGGGTCAAATTATCGCCTGTAAAAAGGATTACTTTATACTGTATAAAAAAGCAAGTAAACAATCATTTACTTGCTTTTTTTATGTATTAAAATGACCTTTAGCATAAACCTTTTATCCACAATTTTTGTTACCTTTAATACAAAACAAGTATAATTTATGGCTTTTGTAGATTACTATAAAGTGCTTAGCATTGATAAAACAGCTTCAGCTGATGAGATCAAAAAAGCATATCGAAAACTAGCCCGTAAATACCATCCTGATGTCAACCCCAATGACAATGAGGCAAAACAACGATTTCAGGAGATTAATGAGGCAAATGAAGTATTATCCGATCCCGAAAAGCGCAAAAAATATGACCAATACGGTGAACACTGGCAACATGGAGAGGAGTATGAAAAAGCGCAGCAACAATACCGTCAGTCCCAATCCGCCGGAGGAAATCCATTCGGAGCTGGGGGAAATCCATTTGGTAGCGGCGGCTCCCACGAGTACACCGGAAACTTTGATGATGGGCAATTCTCGGATTTCTTCGAACAGATGTTTGGCAGCAGACGCGGGGGAGGCCGCCAAAGTACATTTCGTGGACAGGACTTTAATGCCGAACTCAGCTTAACCTTACAAGAAGCTTACACGACACATCAACAGACCTTCAATATCAATGGAAAAAGTATCCGCATCACGATTCATGCTGGAGTGGAGGATGGTCAAAAAATCAAACTGAAAGGATATGGCAGTGAGGGCATCAACGGGGGGCCGAAGGGAGATCTCTATATCACAATTAACATCACACCAGATGCCCGTTTTAAACGTCAGGGGAATGACTTATACACTACACTTGATGTAGACCTTTATACAGCTATTCTAGGCGGCGAAGTGACCTTAGATACGTTCGGCGGAAAGGTTAAACTGAAGATTAAAGCCGAAAGTCAAAATGGCGCAAAAATGCGACTTAAAGGAAAAGGATTCCCCTTATACCGCAAAGAAGGTGAATTTGGCGACCTTTATGTCACATTGAATATCCAAATGCCCAATAATCTGTCTGCCGAAGAAAAGGCATTGTTCCAACAGTTGAAGGATTTAAAACAATAATCTTATGGAAACGACACTCATTAAAGTCATCGACTTCTGCCAGTCCAGAAAGGTTGAAACAACCTTTCTGCAAAGCATGGAGGAATACGGACTCATACATATTGTCATTCAACAAGAAGAACAATATATCGATGAAGAGGAGCTCCAAAAATTGGAGCGTTTTTCAAATCTCTATTATGACCTTGAAGTAAATCCTGCAGGAATTCAGGTTGCTAGCCATCTATTGGAAAAAGTTGAGCAGCTCCAAAATGAAATTTTGCATTTAAAGAATAAATTGAAAGCCCTGGATTATTGATCCAAGGCTTTCAATTTATTCTTTAGAATTCGACATCCCGCTCTGTATTCACCTTAGTCTGCCAAACAATTTTGTCTTGCAATGTGGTATACAGAATTTCATAATCCCCTTTACAGGTCACAAAGGACCCATAAAAATCTCCGGGCTTCATCACGCGGTAAACAACCAGCTTTCGTTCTCCGTCAACTTCGCCATAAGCTTTCATTAACATATAGCCTGTTTTATTCACCTTTTCTTCAGGGATTTTATAATCCAAATGCGAACGGCTACTACCATCATCGGGGCATAAAATCTCTGTGCGGCTCGGGGTAAATTTATAACGATCGCGATACATAGCAACATTAGACATGACCACATCCTTCGCCCACGCGATATCGGTAAAATCCTCAGGGAAGAGAAAGATCAGCGACACCATTTTCTCTTGCCAAAGGCGCCCATTAAAAGGTATTACAAAATGAAGCAGTTTTTGCCCTTTAAAAGTTGTAGTCGTATAAAAATATCGCCCCTCCTTATTTTGCTCCCGTTGAAAAGAACTTAAATCAAGTAGGTGATTTTTTTTCCCTTTTACATTTGGCGAGTTGTTGACTACAGCAAGCATGTCATACTGATATTTTCCTTCCAGATGTCCAGAAAACAAAACCTGATACGCGGTATCTGAATAGCGTAAATGGCGCAATACACGACGAAATCGATTGTCAACCTGCTTTGCATTAATTGGATTAGTCTTACCTTGCCAATTTTTATCCTCCATAATATCATCTCCGAGGAATACGGTGAGCTCTTTGTTAATATTAACAAAATACTCATCTCCTTGTACAGCAAAACCGTTGGGAACCACTTTATAGGACTTACAGGAAGAAAGCATGGCCAAAACCACAATAAAATAGAAAATTTGAATGAATCTGCTCTGCATATTTATGATCTAATCTTTACTTCTTTAAATTTAAACGAATCGGCAATGTGTAAGCCACGCGTACCGGTCTACCGTTGACTAATCCCGGTTTCCATTTTTTCGCACCTTTTAGGAGCTCCAATGCCGCCTCTTTGGTTCCATAACCAAGATCTTTTTTTACATCAACATGGGATAAACTACCATCCTTTTCGACAATAAAAACCACTTCAACAATGCCATTAACCTCCCGTTTAATTGCTGCTTCAGGAAAAACAAAATTATCGCCTACCCAGATCATAAAAGATCGCATTCCCCCAACAGGTGTTGGTTGCACCTCAACTTTATCAAAAGTTACTAAGTCGGACTGAAAATCCAATGAAAGATTCCAGCGGTCGCTCTCATTTTCCGTCCTTATCGATTTTACTTCCTTGAGTTGTTTTTCCGTCTCTTCACCAGATTCAGCGCCCGGGAATGAATGAGATGACATCCGGACCTTTCTGCCCAATGTGTCGGTTTCCTCCCAATAATAAGTTGTTTTTCCGCCAACGGTAACGGGCAAGGAAAGCAGCGATCGAACGACTTTCCCATTGACGATTGCAGGTTTCCATTTCCCACTTGCTTTTACAGCATTTTCCACAGCTGATGCCAGGCCATAGCCCAAATCATTCTTAGCCTTTATATGGCTCAACTCACCGTTTTTCTCCACGATGGCTGTGATGACAATTACCCCGATCACATTATTCTTGATTGCTTCATCACTCACATGGATTCTACTGGCCAATCCCACGACATACTTTTTCATTCCTCCAACTGGAATAGCCAATACCTCCGGGTCTTTGTATATCTTCCTGTCTTCATTTACCTGTTCGTTTTTTAACTCCTCAGGTTGGTTCGATAATGCCTGGTCATCAATCACAGTTAACCTATTGACGCTTTCTTCAACATCCGCTACCATATCCTTGGCCCTACTCGTATTAAAGACCAACGTAGACCCCGCTACCACCAATAGCATGGGCAACACAATCACATATAACAAGCGTTGTCTTTGTACAGATTTAACTTTATTGACCTATTCCTTTAAGCA
>NZ_DKSP01000240.1:0-27469 GCF_002472745.1 Sphingobacterium sp. UBA7253
TCCACCTCAAAATTATAGGGCTTACCATTGATTACGATCTGTAGTGTAGGTTCATTTTTTGGATCACTATTGGCCAATTTAACCTGAAGTGTACACTGACCATTTTTTATACTATTGTTTAACACATAGTATAAATTCAAAAAATGTGTTCTCAGACCAGAAGTTCCTCCAGTCCCGCCCCATTCATTGGCCGGACCGGGCAATACATAGGGTAAATCCCTTGTTAAAGAAGATTGACCTATGATAAACGCATTGTCTTCATAACCAAAATCATGTTCCAAAAATTTCTTATATCCATTCGGGGACAAGGCAAATTCGCTGCTTGAACCGTCTGAATTTCCCAATTGCCATATTGTGTGCTCCTGGCCAACAACAGACTGAGCACACATGAACAACAGACCGGCGGCAAAAGAAAGTGAGAAACGTAATTTCATAAGTATCAGATTTTATAATTTTTAATTACATCAGTTGCTTTCCTCATAAAATGCACGAAACAATTCACAAAATACATCACATTGTACATACATTAATAATCTACAAAAACGTTTAAAAGCAAAACTTTAAGCACAATATTACTACAAAAAAAACAAATATCAAATGAATAAAATTAAAATGTATATACATACTGAAAGAAAAAAAATGAACTGAATCTAATTGACACAAGCTGGGAAAATGAAAGGTTTTGATTCTTGGATAGGAAAGTTAGGTCAATTTGTAGTTTGCGCCATATCGATCCTGTTTCCTAGTTTTCGGGGAAAAATTGTCTTTACTTAGAAAAGTGTTTCTACAGATTATTTATGATAAAAAAGCTTAATAGAAGGGTGCACATGGCAATAATTTACCTAGAGTTCATTATTCTAGGATTAAAACTTTGTCAAAACTCAAGCAAAGCAATAATTACTATTGGCTATTTGGATCTAATAAGTTATATTTATACAATTATTTGCTTTGAGACCTTAAAGATAAGAGTATTATCTTTTGTATTATCATCATAAACAATATTCTACACATTTGTGTAGAAACTTATTTCATTGCTGGATAGAGATTTAATATTTTAAACAAGTTCAACTATTAACGTTGACGATGATTACAAAGTAAGGATAGGAACGTAAAAAAGCCTATTACTAGCGTATAAATTGAGATTATGCCCTTATTTTTGTAACTTGCACGCCAGGACAACATCGATTTTACGTGGTATTCAAAAGCGATTGCGGATCATCTTTGTAATTTACACTATGAAAATTAAGATTGAAGATTTTTTCAAGCCGGTACAAGTTAAAGACGACTTTAGCAAAGATGATTATGAGATTGTCGAAGCCTTTATAAATTTTGCCAAATCCTTAAGCAGGTTAACCTACCAGAGTATATATTTAATTGACTATTCAAAGAAAAGCTTTTTATTTGTTTCTGATAACCCAATCTTTTTGTGTGGAAGCACTCCTGCGGAAGTCATGCGGGAAGGCTATTACCACTATGTGAATAATGTCCCTGAGAGCGATTTACATTTACTAAAAAAGATCAACGACGTTGGTTTTGACTTTTTTGGAGATTTGGATGCCGAAGATCGCTTAAAATTCTCGATATCTTACGATTTTCATTTAAAACAACCTGGAAATAAACCACTATTAGTAAACCATAAACTAAAACCTCTGCTCCTGGATAAATTTTCTAACCCCTGGATCGCGCTCTGCTTGGTTTCTATATCTTCACATGCAAACTCGGGAAACATTAGATTTAAATCTGATGAGGATGGGAAACAGTTTGAATATGATTTGGATAAAGATATTTGGGTAGAAACTCCTCGCATTAAATTGAAACCCCGTGAAAAGGATATTCTTCTTTTTTCCGCACAGGGTCTTACTATGGATCAAATAGCAGATCGACTTTATGTATCAATTGATACAGTAAAATTTCATAAAAAACAAATATTTTCAAAACTGAAAGTTAAAAGCATTACAGAAGCTACAGCATTAGCAATTGAACTATCTCTTTTCTAATGTTATTCACTATTTTTTGCACATAACAGCATTAGTTTAGACATCTCAACAAATTTTTGAATATCGACCTGGTTTCCCATACTAAATTGGGAATATTTATTTTTCTCAATAAAAGTGTCCAGCCATTCTGATTTAATATAGATCGGTAATGTCTCAGAATAGAGGTAGATAATTGGATCACCAAGTTCAAAAGATTCTATTTCTAATTTTCGAAGCGTATTTACCACCTTTCGATCACATTCCGCAATGACTAGTCCGCTACCAAGGCTATAAGGGCCATAAAATGCGTCAAAAAGCATCTTTTTCAGAATATTGATCCGATTACCTATTATCTTTCCAGAAATTACGAAACGCCCAATGTGCCAAAAATTCTTTACATGCGGAATTAACAAACTTTCTGTCTCGATATCAAATAATTTCTGAATCGGCAAACTCGTTTCCTTATCCCAAAATGTAATTCTAATGGATGCCTGAATACAGTCATCAAGCTTACTTCGAAGCACATAATAAATGGAACGATCAAAAAAAATCTGATCCTCTCCTATCAATGACTCAAAGTCAAACGCATATTCCTCTTCGGAATAACTATCCAGTTTGTAATGCTGCTGAGTCGTTACTAAATAAAAATGAATAAGTTCAGGAAGTTCGTTTTTATTAAGCTTGGTAAAATAATAATTTTCAGGCGTCCAGTTCATGCAAATGTTATTCGATATGCAATTATAAAAATAAAGACTTTTCGTTTAAATTCCCACATAGACAAATTTACTACACAAAAGTGTAATGGAACGAATGTTTTTTTCAATTATATTAAGTTCAACTAATCATTGATAAATAATAGGAATCTGGAAAGAATTTTACAGGTTTAGATGTCGCTAAATTAAATACGATATGACTAACCATTCCCGATAATAAATACAGACCTAATGATAACTGCGGAGGAGAAGACTTCAGCGCTATTTTACCATATTCTACCAAAAATTCCTCAAACCATTTCGTTTCTATTCCCTTTGTTTTTAAACTTTCTACAATAAATTTACCGACATTTAATTCAAATGTCTTGTGAGCCTTTTCCAGTGAATGTAAATTAAGACCTTCAGGTGGAAGAACTGTTAAAAATCCTGCCCAGCCCAAATTATAAGGATGTACTACCGGTATATTTCTTTTCGCCATATACTGGTCAAAAACAAAAGGAATATCAGAAGAAAAATCCAACGCATTAATGGCAACCTTATGGTTAATATCGATATTATATAGATTATCTTTGTTAATAAATTCAGAAAACACGGTTATTTTGGCTTGCGGGTTAATTGAATTTAAACGTTCCTGCAAAGCAAATACTTTCTTAATACCAATATCCTTGCTTGTGTAATTTTGTCTGTTTAGATTTGTCAATTCGACAACATCTCCATCGGCAATTGTCAAATTTTCGAAACCCATACGCAATAAGCACTCTGCAATGTAACTACCTATTCCACACCCTCCTATCAGCACAGGAAAGTCTTTGATACGTTGTTGATCCTCTTCTTTAATATGTATGTTATTTCGAATATACCTCAAATCCATATATAATCTTTCAATAATTTTGTATCACATAAAGATAGAATTATAATTTATATTATTATTAAAGAAATTGCTAAGTAAATTTTATAGTTACGTAGCAGCAATTAGCAATGATCATGCTTAATTTAGCCAACTATCCTTTGTTTCTATTTTCATTCAAAATGAATACCTTTAATAAAATCAACGTGTAAAAATGTATAATACAAGAATATATCGCATGTCATTTGCTGGTGTATACCCGCTTTATATACAAAAGGCCGAAAGAAAAGGACGCACAAAAGAAGAGGTCGACGAAATCATTTTCTGGCTTACCGGCTATAACCCCATATCGTTACAGCAAACGATTGACGATAAAATTGACTTTGAACATTTCTTTAAAGAAGCACCTTGCTTAAACCCGAATGTTTCAAAGATCTCTGGTGTAATCTGTGGCTATCGCATTGAGGATATTGAAGATCAGCTGGTTCAGAAGGTTCGTTATCTCGATAAATTAATTGATGAACTGGCCAAAGGTAGATCCATGGAAAAAATTTTGAGAAAGTAAGCCCTGCTACGATTTGTAAATAGCGCGTACTTACTATTCCAATGCATAGATGGCACCATCAGCCGAACTAAAATAAAGCCGATTTTCATCAATCCAAATTGTTGAAAAGATACTTCCCATCTGCAGGTAGTCTGCAAATAGTCTTGTAATATCATCCTCATATTTTTGTTGCAGATCAGCGCGGAGCACATTTTCATCATTTATAAACAACGGCCTGTTCTTTTTACTCGACTCCGTTTGAAAAACAGGCACAACTTCTCCGTTTTTTATATCCAATCTATAAATTACACCATCCAGCGTTCCAAAAAAAGCCTCATTACCTATGATAGTGGCACTGCTAAATGTGTTTAAGGGCACTTTAGGTTCAACTATTTTCACACCGTCCATTCTATTTAAAACAAGTATACTATAGGAATCCGACATGGTTACGACAAGCTTATCGTCAAAAATACTAGGAACACTCGTCCAGCTCCCTGGTTGATGATATACCCAAAAACCACTTCCATTCTCGATATTAAGCGCATATACATTAAAGTCACGAGCACCAAAATAGACTGTACTGTCGGCGACTGCTGCATGGAACTGAATCTCGCCTTTTGGAAAATAACGTTCGCCAAGCGTTTTAAACTTCCAATGAAGGGTACCATCTTTTTTCAAACAATAAAAATAACCATCAAAACTACCAATGAAAAAACGCTGTTGTGTCAACGTTGGGGCTGCATGCACAATACCTCCAGTCAGGAATTTCCAAACAAGTTTTCCCGATTTAGCATCTACGGCATAAACATGATGATCTCCAGACCCAAAATAAACTACATCATCTGCAACCGCAGGAGATGAGAGGAAATAGTCCCATACATCATAACTCTTTTCACCATCGGTTGAAAACTGCCATAATTTTCGACCTGTTTGGACATCCAGGGCATACAAGTAGCCATCAGTGCTTAAAAAATACACTGTTCCGCCATCAATGGCAACAGTCGACCGAATTTCACCGGTAGTTTTATACTTCCAAAGTATATTACCGCTCGTTTTATTCAATGCGTAAAGATTACTGTCGCAAGACCCGACAAAAACGATATCCTTCCAAACGACGGGCGAAGAAAACAACCTTCCCTTTGTTTTGAATTTCCATTTCAACGCGGGATTTAACCTAATGTTGGATTGTGCTGTATAATTTTGGCGATCTAGGCCTTTAGCCAGCTGCTGCGCCCGTAATTGACAAAAACATCCCACTGCAATAAATAGGATAATAATTTGGCGCCAATCATATTTTAGTCCAAACATCGATTTACTTTTATTCAGGTTATATTATTGATAGATAAGGTATTTTTCCCTAGTCTTTCTATAATTACTTAGGCCCGGCTCCCAGCTTTTTCGGATTTCTTCTTCCGAAACACCGGCTTCAATTTGCTTGCGAAATAAACCCACGCCCACCAGCTTTTCGATACTGCCAATCTGTTTCGAAAATGATTGATCAAAAAACTTGTCTTTTTCCGGAGAATTCCGATACAGCGCTATCATCCAGGATAGGTTTATTTTTTTGCTATCTACTAGCTGCTGCAGATCATATTTACGCAGGTCTATTCCATAACATTCTTCATTCATAAAAAGTGGCGATTCACTCATCCCTTTTTTACTGACGGGAACAAATGAAAAGTCATATATACCCTTATAGATTGGACTACCGATCACAACAAAGGGATAATCGGTGCCTCTACCATGATTCACTTTCACACCTTCAAAGAGGCAGATACTTGGATATAAGAGTATGCTTTGTTCCGTATTTAAATTGGGCGAAGGATTGACTGGTAACTTATAAAGCATACTATGATCATAATCTGCTACAGGAATAATCTTCAATTTACACTTCTTTTTAGTACTCATCCAACCTTCTCCATTGATCATCTGGGCAAATTCAGCTGTAGTCATCCCATGTGCAATAGGAACAGGGAATTGCCCAATACCCGACTTATATTCTTCCTCCAAAATAGGACCGTCAATTAGATAGGCATTGGGATTGGGCCGGTCTAAGATCAAGAGCTCCTTATCATTTTCTGCGCAAGCTTCCATAATATCCCGAAGGGTATTAATGTTGGTATAAAATCTCACCCCCATATCCTGCACATCATAAATAAACAGATCGATATCTTTTAGATCCTTCGCTGTTGGCTTTTTCTTATTCCCGTATAAAGAGACAATAGGAATTTTGGTTGTCGGATCGATTTCGTCCCCCACTTCAGTTCCATTACTTGCATTGCCTCGAAATCCGTGCTCAGGTCCAAAAATTCTCACAATCTGAACCCCGCGCGCGAGTAGACTATCAACAAGGTGTCTCCCTTTAATAACCGTAGATGGATTTCCCAATATTGCAATACGTTTATTCATTAAATAAGGAAGATAACGCTCGGTTTGTTCTGCTCCAGTTTGTATACGATCATTACAATAATTCAACGAGATCTGTGCAGTTACATTTCTGAACAGGAATAGAGTCAAGATAGAAATGAGCACTAGTTTCATATTCATTTGGTTTATAATATTAAAATATAGCCCCTGAGCATCAGGCTATTTATCTGATTGCAAAAACTAAACTAAGGATAAAGCTTTATTTTAGCAAATCATTTGTTAAAATTGATAAACAAGTTTTATCCAGCTACCTTTGGAATATTATTGGGAGCATGATTTGCACATGAAACAATAGATGACATTCATAAGCTGTGGCATACTAAATTTTATAATAATAATTGATAATGGAAAAGCAGGTAAATGCGGGTGAATTTGTAGATCGTTTTATGACAGGTAGTTTGGAGCATCTTCGCTACCAGCAATCGCCGATCAAGATATTCCAGCTCAGTGAAATCGCTCCTTATATTAAATTCCCTACCCCACCTATTTTCTTGGGCTATAACCTGCTTGTTCATATCACTGAGGGTTATTTTAAACATCAAATTGGAGCTAAGGAATATGTCGTAACAGCTCCAGCAATTCTTATCAGCAATTACGGCAATATCTCAACAATAAAGTCGGTCGATAAATCTGCGAAAGGCCATTGCGTTTTAATAAACGACAATGCAATGACTTCCATATTCCGGGAACAGGAGATTTTGAATATCTTTAATATCTCACCCTTACTGAACTTAACGGCGCGAGACAGCAGCGATCTTCAAGAGCTTTTCAGATTACTTTATGATGAATTGCTTTCGGAATTACCTTATAAAGAACTATTTGAAAATTTATTAAAATCTGCAATTCTAAAAATTATCAAGCTATCTTCATCCAACCTAGCGCTCAATCGGAGACAGGAAATTGCTATGATGTTCAAACAGCTGGTGCACAAAAACTTCAAAAAGCAAAAAAATATTTCATTCTACGCGGATAAACTCGCGGTATCTACAAACTACCTTAATCGGTGCGTATTTTCTGTATTCAAAAAATCGTCGAAGGAACTCATTCTTGAAGTGCTGATTATGCACAGTCAATTTCTATTGTTTGAATCCACTAAAAGCATTGCAGATATCTGTTATGAATTGGATTTTTCTGATCCCTCTTATTTCTCGCGGCTTTTCAAAAAAATAGTTGGCGTTTCTCCTACTTCTTATCGAAACAGAGCAACTTAGGTTTTCAATATGCACGATTTGTCCTATCTTTTATACTGAAGTACACAAGAGAATCAAATTGATTGGAGTTATTTTTGTGTAAGTGATTGAAGCAAAAGAGAATTTTTGGTCAACCGGCAGTTCTTCTTCATGTTTCAATTTACATTGTTCCATCATTTAATTACATATTTAAAGATGCTTAAGGTTTCAGAACACAACAATATAACCCAAGATTTCGATTTGTTTATTGCGGATTTTAAAACTAGGCTATCAAGCTTATTTAATAAAGAGTATGATTATAACTCGCTCAGTTTAACGCGTGGGCTACCGCCTGAGTTTTTAGCTGAGATCATGAAAATGCAACCCTTGTCGGTTGCTATCCCAGAACACCACGGTGGCCGGGGACTTCATGTAAAAGAATGTTTGGGTGTACTGGCAGCTGCTTCTTATGAATCACTATCTTTATCGCTAATCTTCGGGATTAATATTGCGCTATTTTTGGAACCTTTTGCCAAATACGGCAACACCTTACTTCAAGAGCGGGTATTCCATCAATTTTTGGAAAACCAGGCAATGGGAGGATTAATGATTACCGAACAGGCTTACGGCAGTGACGCACTCAATATGCGAACATCTTACGAACAAAAGGACGATAAGTACTATATAAAAGGTGAAAAACACTGGCAAGGTCTTACTGGAGCTGCAGACTTTTGGCTCGTGACAGCACGCAAGAAAAATGAAAATGGAGAACTGGTGCGGGATATAGATTTCTTTGTCACAGAAAATGCCGTCGAAGAACAAAAGATTGTTGTTACAAAGAAATACAATAGCCTTGGGCTCTATGCGATTCCTTATGGTGTGAACAACATCGACATTAATGTACCCGCGGATCACAAACTAAACCCGGAAAGTACAGGAATTAAATTGATGTTAGATACCCTCCACCGCAGCAGATTACAGTTCCCAGGAATGGGGATGGGTTTTATAAAGCGGATGTTGGATGAGGCCATGACACATTGTTCCGAACGCCGTGTAGCAGGTATTAGTTTAAATGAATTAGACTCTGTTAAATTTCAGTTGTCGCGCATACAGGCTGCATTTACCTTGTGTTCTGCAATGTGTTCATACAGTGTCTCGATCAGCTCTATCCATAATGACCTTTCAGCCTATGGTGTAGATGCCAATAGTGTGAAAGCATTTGTGACAGACTTAATGCATGAAGCCGCGCAAATATGTGTGCAATTATCCGGTGCTAATGGCTACAGGTTAGACCATGTTGCCGGTCGTGGCCTCATAGACAGTAGACCTTTTCAAATCTTTGAGGGGTCAAATGAAATGCTTTATTCTCAAGTTGCTGAAGCGATCGGTAAACTTATGCGCAAAACCAAAGAAAGCAACTTATTGTCTTTCCTAAAAAAATATAGCTCAACTGAATTTGCAGCACCGTTTTTCTCATCAATCTTAAATTTTGACTTTCCGCTACAGCCGAAACAACGTGAACTGGTTACCCTTGGAAAGATAATCGCCCGCGTCATTTGTTTTCAGTATGTTTTACAAATTAACAATGCCGGGTTCAATGATAAGATGACAGAAATAACACGTCAACACGTGAGCATGGATATTTATATGTTGGTAGGCCAATTATCAAATAACAATAATGCCGAACCACTTATGAACTATGACGATAACACGGATTGGATGAAGTTCACTTCTTAATAAGGAGTGACTACAGAATCAATCTAGTCAGTAAGTTTCAATAAAAGCAAGATGCCACTTCATAGGAAGTGGCATCTTGCTTTATATTGCTGAAATATCCCATTCCCACACACTATGATAGTGCCCTATCGACTCGGTATAGGCAATAAATTCTCGGTAAAACGGATGTGAACCTATTGTAGCACTATCTCCAATAACAACCAATTTCTTCTTAGCCCTAGTCATTGCCACATTCATCCGGCGAACATCAGACAAAAAACCAATCTGCTGTTCAGCGTTACTTCTGGTCAAACTGATATAAATAACATCCTTCTCCTGTCCTTGAAAACTGTCTATTGTCTGTATTTTAATCAAGTCGTTAAAAGGTCGTAGCGCTTCTTCCCCATCCAATATCTCCTTCAATAAAGTGGCCTGCTTTCGATAAGGTGCAATCACCCCGATGCTCAGGCTTTCATTTAGGCTCAAGGAAGCTTTCCAAGCCCCAATATGGTCGTTCAGATGGGCTTTAATAAAATGAGCTTCTCCAATATTGAAGATTGCGCCGTCACTTTCCGTTTCTTCAAACCCCGCTCCCGCTGTATCGATAAATAAGACCGGTTCGGTATCCACTGCTAAGCTCCACTGTGCCACTGTACTATCTGCTCTCAACAAACCATTATACAAGGCTGCGGACGGGTATTCCATAATTTGTTCATTCATGCGATACTGCACATCTAACAAAGAAACTAATTGCGGATTATGGTCCACCAATTTTTCGAATAATGTATGGCTCAGGCCATGGTGAGATACCCTACTAGATTTTACTGTTGGAGGTAATTGATTGTGATCACCGGCCAAAACAAGCCGATGTGCCTTTAATATCGGTATCCAGCAAGCAGGCTCCAATGCTTGTGCGGCCTCATCAATAATGACTGTTTCATAGCTACGATTGCGAATAACCTCATGATTCGATCCAACCAAAGTTGCAGTGATTACCTGCGATTTATCCAAAACATCTGCACTGATAAAATCTTGAATCTTATCGACATCTTTTCTGATTCGATGGGCCTCATCAAACAATGCTTTTCTTTGCTCCCGCTCAGCCTTCCCAAAATTACGTTTATATTTTTGAGCCATCTCTGTATACGTCCGCACTTGTTTTTGAAGTGTTTTAATATCCTTATTTGCGGGATGTCGATCAATCTTTGCATCGAGTGTCAACTCTTGAAGATGTTCCGAAACCTTAACAGGGTTTCCTATTCTTGTTACTGCAATTCCAGCAGCGTCTAAACGTTCGGTTAACAGATCAACGGCCGTATTGCTCGGCGCAACAACCAATACTTGCTTGTTGTATTGTTTTAGCAATGCGCTCACGGCCTGAACCAATGTTGTTGTTTTCCCTGTCCCCGGCGGCCCATGCAAAAGAGCCACAGTACTTGCTTCCAATAGCTGTTGGATGGCTTTATTTTGCCCTGTATTTAAGTTGGGATGCTCAAAGAATTTTCCAATAGATTCAGTTGGAATCACCTCTTCACCGATTAATCTTCTCACAAAACCACCTTGCTTTGCATCACGGCTCAATTCCTTTCCTTTCTCCAATGCATTGAACATCTGCCGATAGGAATACTCATCAAATAACAAATCAACACCAAGCTTTCCTCTTCTGCTCCATTCTGGAAGTTCATCGACACGAAATGAAATTCGCATCCCATCCCTATTGATCGAAGATATGATGCCCTCTATTCGATCTCGGTCGGGATCGTGATTTGAGAACAGACAAACTGGCATACCAAAGCGAAACTTATGTTCGACCTCATAATGATTTGTTCGATTTAAATTAACGGACAAATAGTCTCCTCTTCCGAGCTCCGTATCTGTTATCTGAATCGGAAACCAGGTGACACCTTGCATTCTTCGTTCATTCAAACTACTTTTCAACAACAAGTTTTCATGTTGTAATCGATCAAATTGCTGCTCTTCTTGTAATAAAGTAATAAGCTCGTCGAAATAATTCATCGTGTAATATACATATTGCTCAAGCACAAAATAACTGTTTTTTTACGTATTTGGACCATTTGGTTTTTAATTCATCCCATCTTTTGTCAAATTTTATAAAGCAAATTGATATGCTTCAAAAGAAGCAATGGATCTGGCCGTAAATTCGTATTTTTTTACTATAATTGGGAAAGAGAGCGTTTTCCAATCAAAACATCCATAAATCAACAATTAGATGAGCGAAATATTCTTACACGACAGCGAGCAGCAATGGACAGACCTGGGCGAAGGCGTTATGCGAAAAATACTCGTTTTTAATGATGAACTCATGCTCATGAAAGTTCGTTTTAAAAAAGGGGCCATCGGTACACTTCATCAACACCCCCACACACAGATTTCTTATGTGAGTGCGGGAAAATTCCGATACCATATTGATGGTGTCGAAAGGATCCTAACTGCAGGCGACTCTTGTATCATTTATTCACAATTGATTCATGGATGTGAATGTCTTGAAGAAGGAGAACTGATCGATTCGTTCACGCCTTATCGCGAAGACTTTGTTCAGTCTACCTAAAAAATGTATTAATAAGGTCTTGAAAAAATAATAATCATTTTGCTCTAACGTTAATGCAATAACATTCAAAAATATGATCTCACTTCTTTCTCCTCATATTCGCGCAACATTTGCTGGTGTATGCCTGAGCATTGGTTTACTCGGTCTTTCCCCATCTCTACAAGCGCAAGAAAAGCCTCTTTTAATAGAGAAGATAAATCCGCAACTGTATCTTTACACGACCTTTAATACATTTGAAGGGACCAAATATGCTGCTAATGCGGTATACCTAATTACAAAAAAAGGCGTTATCCTTTTTGATACACCATGGGATTCCACACAATATCAACCCTTATTGGACAGTATCAAACAGAAACATAATTTACCCGTCATTGCTGTTTACGCGACACACTGGCACGAAGACCGGGCAGGTGGCTTTGCTTATTACAACCGCATTGGAATTCCAACCTATGCAACAAAAATGACGAACGAACTGCTAAAAACAAATCACAAAGCCCAGGCCACTCATCTTGTTTCCACCAATAAAACCTACAGCGTCGGCGGACAATCTTTTGTTTTGAACTTTTTTGGTGCCGGACACTCCATGGACAATGTTGTTGTCTGGTTTCCCAAATATAAGATCCTAGACGGTGGTTGTTTTATAAAAAGCTCCGAAGCCCAAGATCTAGGATTTACGGCAGATGGGGATATAAAATCCTGGAAGCCATCCCTAGCGAGGTTATTGGCAAAATATCCCGAAATTAATATGGTTATTCCTGGGCACGATGCCTGGAAAGATAAAGGTCAGATAAAGCGAACCGAAGCGCTGCTTACAGGAGGACACTAATACATTGTTCATATCCTCCAGTACGCCTGTAAACTCTCTTGTTTTTCAATAGGATAAAAATATCTTTAAGGAACCAAATAGATAAAACCATTGATTATAATGCATTTAGATCGTCAAAAAAAAGCAACTAGATAACAGATCTACAAAAAACAGTAGAAAAATAAAAAAGAGGCTTAGTTTATCCAAAAAAGTACTATCTTAGCGACACCAAATAAAGCAGGGGCATTAGCTCATTTGGCTAGAGCGCTTCGCTGGCAGTGAAGAGGTGATCAGTTCGAATCTGATATGCTCCACAAAAAAAGGGTACTTAAGTACCCTTTTTTTATTTTTAATCGACCAATTTTGACAGCAAATTCTTATTTATAAGAGTTTACAGATTTAGAAATTTTCCAGGTTCCGTTTTCTTTAACAAGTGTGATCAGATCTGTTTTAGCAAAACCATCAAATTGCATCGTAACTTTCGCTATTGCATAATCAGGTAATTCTTCAACGATCTGTGTTGTTGTTCTGCAGTTCATCTTGATTCCTTTTTGTTTTTTCAAAAATTCAATCATCTCATGACGGCTATGTTTCAAATCTTGTTTACCGCAAATTTTCTGGTCAAAATCAGCTGTAAAAAGCTTGTCCAAATTAGCTACCTGACCTTCGGTCATTGCTCCAACGTATTCATCGATGGCTAAATCAGCAGTAATTAAATTGCGTTCTTCTGGTTTAACTGAAGCCATTGAGCAAGTAGAGATTGCAATCATTGCCGCTGCTACAAATGTTTTTACTAAAGTTTTCATATCTTTTTCAATTTTATAATGTATTAGTATATTTTCTTATTTTATTGTCGCTTACTATATAAATTTGTTGCGTACTTTTTTTATTTATTTTCTGATTCAAAGTTAAGACAACTCATATATTGATTTCATTACATTTAGATTAACATTACATTAAAATCGGTAAATGATATTTTTTTCTAGGCGAATGAAATTTCCAATCAATTCTCTTTATAGCCAAAACGTGACAGAATGAATAAATTATTGGTTTGAATATTGTTATTCTATCTATTTCCTGCTAGATTGCATTCTTTCATGACACACTACGATAGCGCATATATTTTTTATATTAAATGTTCTATTTTGATGGTTCTACTTGTACTTGCCGATACTGCATATGCACAACGTCCCGTCAATGAAATAGAAACTACCAAACATCTCGCTGATACAAGTAAACAACGGGACCTGATTGATATTGGAAAAGAAATATTACATATCAAGCCACCCCAAACAGTCGATAGTACAGGAAAGAAAATCTATTTTTCCTTTTTACCCTTTTCAACAAATGTTCCTGGAGGCGGACATGCTTTAATTACAAGTACAACCGCAGGCTTTTATTTAGGAGATCGTTCCGATACCTATATGTCCAAAATGACATTTACGCCCTACACAAATTTTGGAAAACGATTTGGCCTGCCAATCCGTTCTTACATCTGGTTAAAAGAGAATACATGGGTGATTGATGGGGATATCCGTCTACTAAAATATCCGCACGAAACTTGGGGAATTGGCAAAGAGCATCATGGTGATCAGCAGATTAATTTAGATTACACCTACTTTCGTTTATACCAACATGCATTAAAAAGAATTCATGGAGGCCTTTTTATGGGCATTGGTTATGACCTGGATTATAGAATGAATATTAAGTCTACGAGCAATACCAAGCTCGAAGACTACACTTCCTACCCTTATGGAACAGATTTAAAAGACAATACCATGTCTTCAGGAGTCAGCTTCAATTTAATTTACGATACGCGCGCCAATTCGATCAATACCTGGTCGGGTAACTATGCCAATTTACAGTTCCGTGTAAATCCGACATTTTTAGGAAGCGATCAGAACTGGAAATCGCTATTTCTCGAAGTTAGACGATACCATAGGCTTACCCAAGACAGAAATCGCCAAAATATGATTGCCATAAGGAGTTTCTTCTGGACGGTATTTAATAGTAAAGCGCCCTATCTTGATCTTCCGAATTTAGGATGGGATCCATACAATAGTTCGGGAAGAGGCTTTCCAGTCAGCCGCTTTCGTGGCAAATCACTTTACTATTTAGAAACGGAATATCGTCGTGATATCACCCAAAATGGCTTATTTGGATTTGTTGCATTTATGAACTTTACCACATTAAACGGACCAAAGAATTCCATGTTCGAAGACTGGAACGTCGGCACTGGTGCTGGTGCACGAATTAAATTTAACAAAAACTCGGGCACCAACATTGGAATCGACTATGGTATCAGTAAGAATCACCGCGGCGTTAGGCTCACCTTGGGTGAGGTCTTCTAATTTCTAACTTAAATGATAGCTCTGGTTTTTAAACTCCATTGACGCATAGTACTGATATTTCCTATTGTCCAAGGGATAATCCCAACAGCCCATACGATGGTAGATTTCACCACCAAATCCTGTTTTGAAACGATAAAGGCCATATAAAGGGTGTGAAGGATCTGCCTGTGGCGATACTCCAAAGAAATCATATTCCGTACAGCCTTTTTCTTTCGCAAGCTGCATCGCACGCCATTGCAAAGCGTATGTCGCCATATAATTACGATTTTCGGAAGCAGAAGCTCCATATAGATAAGTCCCCCGATTTGCCGCAATTACCAAAAACATAGCGGCCAAAGGCTGGTTATCCACTTCGGCTACTAAAAGATATACATCTGCGGGAGATAATGTATCACTTGCCCTTGCAGAAAGAACGATCTTAAAATAGCTTATATCATGTAAAAAAAAGTTGTTTCGAAGAGCTGTCTGCCGATAAAGCTCATACCAAACCGCCAAACTTTCAAGCCCCAGCGAACGCACACGTACTCCTTTTCGCTCTGCTAAATTGATATTATATCTCGTCTTAGATTTCATATTTCCAAGCAACATATCCTCACCCTTTCTAAGATCCATAAAAATAGTATTGGAAGGCAGTATATCTGTATTGGCTTTATGAAAGTTCCAGTTTTCTGTATTAAAATTAAAGCGCATTTCCTGAATACGTTTCTCCGGTACCCCTAGCCAGTTACCATGAAGATCATAACAATCATCCTCTTTAGCCCAATGTGATTCCCAAGATAGATCATAGCGTATCATTATACAATTTGGTGGCAGATGGGAACGTAAGCTCTCCGATAACTGTTCTAAAAAATAGCCCTGGTTTTCATCTGAAGGTTCAATCTCAGGCCCATAAGGTACATAGGCAATGCTATGTTCCTGATCTATGGCTTGTATGATAATTAATAGATCGCCGATAAAATAGGTATCGTCTTCGACCCCAACATACAGATCGGATTGTTTGGATTTAAAATTAAATGCCTTGGATTGTATACCTTGCATTTTTTTTACTGCAGACCAATAAGCAGTTTGTTGAATAATACCTGTTTTATAAAGCCCACTGATTTCTTTGTCACTAATGTCTGCTATCATGATATTTTACTATTTAATAGGGTTGTTTTTATAAGATATGCTCAAAATAACCACAATTTTAACACCCAAAAACGGCAAACATAGCCAAAATGTTTGGTTAAGCACACATGCATTTGTCACTTTGTTGTTAATTTCAAGAAATAGAGAAAAACAGGCATTTAAAGTAGCTTTTTTACATTATTTAACGCTATAATATCCGTATTTGAATTGTTATTTTGACCTAAAATTTAAGATATTTGTAGCTTAACAATTCAAATACGATGGACAATAAAGCGATCTCAAAAATTTTCAAATTATGTAGCCAATTGATGGAGCTTCACAACGAAAATCCTTTTCGAACAAAATCCATTGCAAGTGCCTCTTTTAAGTTGGACAAGCTACCTTTCCGTATTGAAGAGGCCAGTCTTGAAGATTTGAGTGCACAGCCAGGAATAGGAAAAAGTACGGCTGAAAAAGCCAAAGAAGTTGCCGCTACAGGAACTTTCAAAGAGCTTGAGGATCTTATTGAAAACACACCATCCGGTATTATTGAAATGTTAAATATTAAGGGCCTTGGCCCTAAAAAGATTCAAATTATCTGGAAAGAACTCGAGATTGAAAGTGTGGGCGAATTACTTTACGCCTGTAATGAAAACCGTCTCGTAGAAGCAAAAGGGTTTGGTCTTAAAACGCAGGAAGACATCAAAAAATCCATTGAGTTTTCTATTTCCAACAAGGGATGGTTTTTATATGCAAAAGTACTTCCACTGGCAGAAAAATTTTTCAACGAATTGAAATTGCATTTCCCTTCTTCGCTGCTGTCATATACAGGAGATTTCAGAAGAAAATGCGAGGTTTTGAGTACCGTAGATCTTTTAATATCGGAAAGTATAGACAACGTCGAAAAATTCCTCGATGGATTTACTTTAGTGGAAAAAACAGAAAACTCCATAGAACTGACCGATGAATTGGGGTTTACTTTCAAAGTATTCAGTAGTAATATCAATGATTTTTATCGCGACCTGGTTCTTAGTACTGGATCCACTGCACATCTCGATCTTCTATTTAATATTCTACCGGATCTTCCTTCACTTTCCAGTGAAGAGGCCATTTACCGTAACTTGGGTTTAGATTATATTGAACCCGAATTACGAGAGGGGTTGAATGAAATAGTGCAGGCTCAAACGCATTCACTGCCAAAGCTGATTCAATACAAAGATCTCAGGGGAACACTCCACAATCACTCCACCTATAGTGACGGCGTACATAGCCTCGAGCAAATGGCATTACATTGTAAAGATGTCCTGGGGCTAGAATATTTGGGTATATGCGATCACTCGCGAACGGCAGTTTATGCCAACGGCCTCTCCATTGAGCGATTGGAGCAGCAGTGGAATGAGATTGCGACATTAAACGAAAAATTGGCTCCATTCAAGATTTTCAGGGGAATTGAATCTGATATTCTAGCTGACGGTTCATTAGACTATCCCGATGAGGTGTTGGCTAAGTTTGACTTCGTTGTCGCCTCCGTACACTCCAATCTGAAAATGGACGAAGACAAAGCCACAACAAGACTAATCAAAGCGATCGAAAATCCGTATACAACAATCTTAGGCCATCCAACAGGAAGACTATTATTAAGTAGAGCCGGATATCCCTTAGATTTTAAACGGGTAATCGATGCTTGTGCGGCAAATGGCGTTGTCATTGAGATAAATGCAAATCCTTTACGATTAGATCTGGATTGGAGATGGCACCGTTATGCAGTAGAGAAAGGAGTTTTACTTTCCATCAATCCCGATGCCCATCGTACAGAGGGATTGCACGATATGCAATATGGTGTATTGGTGGCGCAAAAGGGTGGTTTGCAGGCAAGCAACTGTTTGAATGCATACGCGCTAGATGCCATAACGACCTATTTTAATAAGAAAAAACAAGGCTAGGGTATGTCGAGTAAAACAAATGCTGTTCGGCTGTTGGACACAGCAAAAATTAAGTATGAACTCAGAGCATATGAGGTAGACGAACAGGACGTCAGTGCTGAGCATGTCGCCGAAACCCTAGGTTTGTCACCCGAAACGCTTTATAAAACCCTGGTCTTAAAAGGCAACAAAGATCCTTATATTGTTGCCGTAATTCCCGGAAACGCACAGCTCGACCTTAAAAAAATAGCGAAGGCCTCTGGGAATAAAAACTGCGAAATGCTCCCAATGAAAGACCTTTTAACGGTGACCGGCTATATTCGTGGTGGCTGTTCACCTATTGGCATGAAAAAACAGTTCCCAACCTTTATTGAAGAGGCCGCACAATTGGAGACAGCGATTTCGGTAAGCGCAGGAAAAAGGGGGCTTCAGATTATTTTAGCCCCAACAGACCTGGCTACGATCACAGCTGCCCATTGGTCCGATTTGATCGATATGTGAATTACCCTTTACGCCCATATAATAAAATGCGCTTGAAAGAATAGATCGCTGGAAATTTAGTGAAATGTTTTTCGATACGTGTTTTAAATTCAGTTACAAACACAGACTTCTTATCTTCCTCCAATTGTTCCATGTAAGGAATCAAAGCAGACCCAGCGATAAAATTGTAAAGCATGTCTGCATCAGCAGCAATGAGCGGATATACACGAAGAGAAAGGTTTAATTGATCCAGGCCATTATCAAATAACAATTGCGCATAAGTATCCATATCCAATACCGAAGAAGGCCTATTCCAGCCCCTTAAATAGGATCGATAGGGTTCTTCCGTCGCCAATTCAAATAGAATTTTATTGAGTATATTTTCGGGCTGATAAGGCATTTGTATCGCCAATTGCCCGCCAACATTAAGCTTAGAAATAATTTGAGGGAAAAGAGCCTGATGATCTTCCAGCCATTGTAAAGCAGCATTACTGAATATAAGATCCCAGTTTTTTGGCTCTGCAATGAAGTTCTCAACGGAACTTTGCCTAAATTTCAGACGTTCCGTTTCCAACTTATGGCTTTTAGAAAGCATTTCCGCAGAAGAATCTATCCCAAGAAAGGTCGCTTGAGAGAATTGTTCGCTTAAGATAGCTGTCTGTTCACCTGTACCGCAACCTAAATCGACGGCATGTTCCATTTTATCGGTAGTAATTAGTTCAGATAAATCATAAAACGGTTTAAAACGGACATCTTTAAATTGATTGTATATAGCTGGATTCCAAGGCATATATTTATTAATTAACACCCGTATAGGGCAGTACTACATTTTCTATTTAAACAAAGTAAGAATTTCTGCGGGTTGAACTTTTCCAAAATACGTCGTCAAATCAATTGATTTCAGTAAGGTATCAATCTCTCCTACTTCATGCTTTTCACCAATCAATAAATTTTCAAGTTCATGAATTGATCGGGATGCAAAAAAATCACCGAAAATTTTAGCCCGTTCAATGTATCCTTTATGTACATCCAAATGCAACTCGATGAATCCTGCAGGGATCTTAATTGCTTTTTTAAAGTTATAATTTGGTGAAAAACCGAAGTTCCAATCCCATGTTTCATACTTCTCTTCAACCAATTTTTCTATATTTTTAATATCCGAAGCGGTAAGCTCAATCATTTTGGCTGCCGGATTCTCACGTTTTATTTCTTCAATCAACAATTCCTTAAAATCTCCAGTCGTAAAACCCGCAGGTAGATATTCAATTAAATTTGTGACACGTGCACGATTCGATTTTACCGCTTTATCCACAAACTTCAATGGATTGACCTTTAAAGCATCGCTTAATACCTGCATCTGCGAATCAATCAATATCGTACCATGTTGAATCATCTTCCCATTTTTTGCAAGCTTGGCATTTCCGCTAAACTTCTTCCCATCTACCAGGAGGTCATTTCTTCCTTCTAATTTTGCAGGGATATCCAATTTGTTCAAAATATGTACAATCGGCTGGGTAAAGGTCGAAAAATCCATAAAATCATGATTTCCCAATAAGGTATGAAAAGAAAAATTTAAGTTTCCAGCATCATGATAAACAGCACCACCGCCAGACATTCGTCGCACAACCTTAATCTGATGCTCGTTGACATAATCAAGATTGATTTCTGCCAAGGTATTCTGAAATTTACCCACGATAATTGAAGGGTCGTTTACATAGAGTAAAAAAATATCCTCTTCCGGAAATTTACCCAATAAATACTCCTCTGAAGCGATGTTAAAATAGGCGTTGCGGGATGGAGAATCGATAATCAGCATATTTTTCTTTTTTCAAAAATAACAAGAATTTAATTCCTGTAATTCATTTCAAATTCATAATTACCGCAAATCATTAGCTTAGCACTCCCGTAGCGATTTCAACAACATCAATTTTCATCGATACAACTGTCATCAACCTCGTTTTCTGAAAGCAACTTTCTCCGCTAATTTTTCAATAATAAGCGCCGAAAAATCCTCTTTTACAATTTCTTCCGTCTGGCATAATGCACCCGGACTAAATACGTTGATTTCCATAATACGATCTCCCACCACATCCAAACCGACAAAATACATTCCGTCTTGAACTAATTTATTCCGGATCTTATCGACCATAAGCAATAACTCCGGTGAAATAATAGCTGCTTGGGTCTTTGCGCCTTGATGCACATTGCTCCGAATCTCATCACCTTGTTGCACGCGATGAACAGCAGCATATTTTCCATTGATCGAAATAGGCTCTCCATTTAGTAAAAAGAATCTAATATCACCGCGGGCAGCTTCCGGAAGATATTCCTGGCCAATTACATAACCATCTCGGGCAATAGCCTCTACAGTTTGTTTGAGGTTTTGCTGATTATCCTTATTGATTAAAAACACGTTTTTACCGCCGGACCCCTTTAAGGGTTTCAAAATAATAAGCTTATTCTGTTGTTCAAAAAATTCAATGACATCGGCATAGTTTCGGGTTACAATTGTTTTAGGTCGAATAGATTCATCAAATCCCTCGAGATACAACTTATTACTGGCCCGACTAAGGCTATCGGGATCATTGATAACCAATACACCTTTTTCTTTTAGTAGAGCGGCAAATTGTAGGGCTGAAGCAGCAGCCCAAGGTCGGCTAACCATATCCAGGACTGGATCAAATCGTAGCCAGACCACATCCATTTCTTCCAACATCATCTTCGTTTTTTCTGTCGCGCGCAATACTTCCATGAGGCTATTGGTAGAAGTAAGCATCTGATCAGGGAGCACTTTTCGCACATGGGCGGCAATATGGGCCGACTCATAGTAGAAATCGGCCAAGCCAATATAATAAATTTCATGTCCCATTTGATGGGCTTTCAATGCCAAAACAGTCGTCGTGAAACGAGCAGTTTCTTTATGGGTTTGGTTGATCACGAATGCTATCTTCATATAAAATATCTGATTACTGAATCATTTGAAATATTCCATTACTTTTTTTTAGATGTAACAAGGCATCCTTGTATGGATCCATTAGATACCTTGGTGTCAGGACCGGAGCCTTCAAGACGCCCTTTAACATGAGTTCTTCAACGATTGGTATATAATCTTCGCGGATTTTACCCATCGTCAACAGGGATAGATCTCGCCCACTCTTGATATAATTAGTCAATTCGATTAAACCACTCAAGTATAATGCATCTTTGGTAAGCCCACCACTTCGATAGACCCGCATTGTCATTTGAAAAGCTGTTTCGGTCAAAAATTGGTACTTGTCTACCAATACTGAAAATGTATCAATAAATGAACTGCCCTGCTGCATGTGATGGACAGCGATAACTCTGCCTGCCAGAATACGTAGTCTATTATTTGTCAGGCCCCCCACCAAATACTCAGCAAGTACAGCGAGGCCTTCCTGAAGTTTTTCATAACCGGGAACCCCTAATCTAAAGAGACTGAACGGCTGTTGCTTCCCATTATAGTAAGTAACAATATGTGTACCGACCTCATGTTGAATCAATGCCTTTACCCTATTCCTTGGCAAACTATACTGCTTACTTATATTGAGTACGCCTTGATTTACCATCACGCCATAAATATCATCCCGTAGCCGCACTGTGGTGCCAAAGCTTGGATCTTGGTTTTTCAGATAATCCAATTCTTCCTGGGCGAGCTTAGCGAACTCTTCGGCATAGACAATTTCCTCTTCTTTCGTTCTCACTTCTCGATCCGTTGTCGTAATGGTCAAAATTGCCTGAGCCTTTTCCAACAATTTTTCATTGACAGTACCAAAAACCTGCATACTGCCCAACAAAAATCCTTCTTTTCCCCGCTCACTCAACATGGTCATCATCTGATCAAGCTCCTTGCGTTTATCACGAAACAAATAAGCAATGGAAGGATCAAATAAATCTTCGATATGCAAGTTATAGAGGTTTCTCTTGATAATATCTGGATCAATAGGCATGGGCCTATATCGAAACACAGGAGTTTTTCGGTAATTCCCCTTCTTAAATTGCTGCCAGGCATCGTAAGAATTTGTTGGTGTAACCAATAATAAAAAATCAAATCGTTGACTTTCCCGCGCTAACTTCTGATCAATCTCCCAAGCTAAAGGAAGCATCTTTTTAGGCTGGCTTATTTTAAATGCCGTAGGTTTAGATAAGGTATGTATACGTATGAATTCAAAGAATGTTTTCGACAGACTCCTGGATATGGCTTCACGGAAATGACGCAGATCGATCGGTAAAATTTGCTGATCTACCCCTAAAAGGTATTTCGGTTTTATCTCCAGCCCCATGTAAAATATATTGGTGTTCAGATTATCCAACTGTACACTCGAAGGGGATAAACTTTGCGTTGCATTTGTTTTGGAATCTGTCAGTATCTCCACTTTGGAAATCGATTCCTCTGTTGTCAGTTGCTTACCTAGATACTGAGCGATAGCCTGTACATTTTTCCGCGCAATATGAATTTGAATATCTTCCTCCTGTGCGGAATCTGCTGCCCAAGCCTCAATAATCAAACAGGCACCAAACTCTTCGACAAGTTGATTGAGGATTGGAGCGATCCATTCAGAAACATTCATCTGTGGATCTCTTACCCTAAAGTAAGCTGGTTCTGATTTAACCAACTCTGCCAGCATAGGATCTTGACTAAAAAACTGTCTGTATAAAAACAGATAAGGAACAACTTGATTAAATACCAGTTTGTTTTTTGGCGGAATCTGTACGTGGAAAACCTCCTTATTTTTGATCATTTTTAAAATGCCAGCAAGTTGTTTCGCATTATCTTTCATAGGCAAAATAATTTTCCAGTGTTCCAATGCTGTGTAAGAGAAGTTGTTTATACTCCTGAAGCTTTTGTGGATATACTTCCCCAGTCCATTCGTCCATAAAGTCTTTCCGAAATTCGACAGAAAAAATACAGCCTTTATCACCAAACTTATCATTCAAATACGCAGAAAGGAATCCGCCCTTAAACTTGACATTCTCACGGACGTCGTAAACTTGTCCATCTTTTCCAGTCCGTAGTGCTTCCAAAACCTGATCAGTCAGCGTTCGCCATTTTTTGTGATTATGTTGCGTCCCAATATTAATCTGAGGGTCGGTTTCATTATTTAAACTAGTTTCAGCCCCCCCGCGACGCATATTATAACTATGAATATCATACACGATAAAATAGCCATAATGATCAATCGTGTGCTGAATTGCTTGGCTTATTTCCTCATATATGCTATCATAGGCTGCATACAGCTGATCTTTTAGTTCATTGGGTAGATCTGTTCGCCATACCCGCATCCCCCAAGCTTGCTCAGGTGTAAGATAAATAGCATCTTCTCGTTTTCGATTAAGATCCAGTTGAAACCTGGAAGTTCCAGATACAAATCGATTACAGGGTAATTCAGCCAAAATAGCCGTATAAGGATCCTCTTCGCGTAATCGTTCCTCGTCTGAAATATTTATGTAGGGCATCAAATGCGCATCGACCTGATGGCCATCATGAATGGCAAAAGCCCAAAATGGGCTATCGTAATTTTCAAATTGATAGCGATATGTTAAAGACATGTACCTTTTTTTAAACAGTTTACGTCAAATAGACAGCATTGATTGCTGACCTTTTTGTTTAGATAAACGCTTATGAGCAACAAAAGGTTTGAAAATTAACTGGATTGTCTTGAGAATTAGGGGCTCCCCTTCTTATCCGAAACGAGGCTGTTAAAAATCGTTAAACAGCTAACGGATTTAGTACATTGGCATCTTTGTTGAATATTGTTAAGTAGTTTCATTAATTTAGGTTAATAATTTAGTTAGTTTATAAAAAACCTGTTAGTCCCCGCTAACAGGTTTTTTATTTCCCCTAAAAAGAAAACAAAATAAATAGTAGTATATTTTATTGGAAATCAATAGCAAATAGTCAAAAAATGTTAAAAAGTAAAAAAAACTCCAATCAGTTGAAACATTTCTTGAACTTACTACGTTATATAGGTACTTTTCATAAATTTAGGTTAATAATTGGTTAGGAAAACTCCTGTTGCTCCCCGCTTCGGGAGTTTTTGTTTATCAGCACTTTAAGGAAAATAAAAAACAAAAAAAAATCATCAAGCGGACCAGTATTTGAAAACTATACAATGAAATTTGTTTTTAGTCTACCCCGTTTTGATCTTTCAACAAAACTTCAAAAAATCAAATTTCAGGCAGAAATTTTAATAACAAAAAAATGACAATATGTTCATGCTAGGAAAATAAGTTTTGGCATAGGTATTGCATTGTTTTAAGCATTCATAAATTTAGGTTAATAATTGGTTAGTTAAAAACACTTGAAGTTCCCCGCTTCAAGTGTTTTTTTTATAGCATTATAGCAGAAATAAATTAGAGTTTAGCCTCTTGTTGTTCGTTACCGGTTTCCACCAACTGTTTTAATGCAATTTCATATGCTCTCGATGATATATGTGTCTTTTTAGAAGAAACGGTCCTAATTTTCTTTAATGCTTCAAAAATCACACTGGAAACATCCGAAAAAATTGCTTCATCACTAATTTCGATATTACGTTGCATTAAATAAGCAAATACTCTCGCCATACCACAATTCGCAATAAAGTCAGGTATGACCGCAACATGCTGATCTGCGAACTCCATAACAGACCCATAAAATATTTCTTGATCTGCAAATGGCACATTGGCACCTGAAGCGATCACCTCAAGCCCATGATTTATCATGTGCTGGATCTGATCTTTTGACACTAAGCGGGAGGCCGCAGCAGGCACAAAAATATCCGTTTCCAGGCTCCATATTTCTTTCTGTATCTGATCAAAAGGAATCAGATCCGGAGAACAAAGCTCATTGCCTTTGCGCTCTAAAAACAAACGGGTAATATCTTCCTCTTCAAATCCTTCCGGATTGATCAGTCCGCCGACTCGATCAATTATACCAACTATTTTTACACCAAGTTTAGACAGATAAAATGCCGCTGCGGCAGCAACATTACCCCAACCTTGAATTACCGCTCGCTTCCCAAAGCAATTTTCGCCAAAAAGTTCATAATAATGACGAATTGACTCTGACACGCCATATCCCGTGATCATATCTGCCACTTTGTACTTGCGCTTCAGATCCGGGCTGTAGGAGCTATCTTCCAATACTTTGGAAACCCCATAACGCAATTGTCCAATTTGATGAATACGATTGCTTTCATTCACCTTAAAGTGACCATTCAAAATGCCTTCTTGTGGATGCCATAGTCCATATTCTTCCGTCAACGGGATTACATCATGAATTTCATCGATATTCAAATCTCCACCTGTCCCATAATAGTTTTTCAATAGCGGTGTGACAACTTTAAACCAACGTACTAAAACTTCATTTTTCCTTGGGTCATGTGGGTCGAAATCAATTCCAGATTTTGCCCCCCCTATTGCAGGGCCAGATACCGTAAATTTGACCTCCATTGTTTTTGCCAAAGATTCTACCTCATGCCTATCCAATCCAGCCCGCATTCGGGTACCCCCGCCAGCTGCACCTCCACGTAAGGAATTGATAACAATCCATCCCCTGGCATCAGTTTCACTATCTTTCCATTCGAAAACAATTTCCGGACTTTTGTGCTCAAAAGCCCGCAATAATTCCTTCATCCCTTCCATACTCCTATAAGTTTCCTCGGCGTTCTTGTTCACGTTCTATTGCTTCAAAAAGAGCCTTAAAATTTCCTGCGCCAAAACTTTGTGCCCCCTTACGTTGGATGATTTCATAAAATAGAGTCGGTCTATCCTCTACCGGTTTTGTAAAAATTTGCAGCAAATAACCTTCTTCATCACGATCAACTAGAATACCCAGTTCTTGGATGATCCGTATCTCTTCATCAATTTTTCCAACTCGTTCAGGCAACATATCGTAATATGCTTCGGGAGGAGCACCCAAAAATTCTACTCCCCTTGCTTTAAGTTCCCGCACGGTGGCCACAATATCTTTGGTTGCTAGAGCCGCATGCTGAACACCTTCACCCTCATAAAATTCAAGGTATTCTTCTATCTGCGATTTTTTCTTTCCTTCGGCAGGCTCATTAATTGGAAACTTAACAAAACCATTTCCATTGCTCATCACTTTACTCATCAAAGCCGAATATTCTGTATTAATTTGCTTGTCATCAAAAGATAAAATATTGACAAACCCCATCACATCCTGATACCATTTTACGGTTTCATTCATCTTATTCCATCCAACATTACCCACACAATGATCAACATAAAGCAGTCCAGTTTCCGTTGGATTGTAATCGCTTTTCCATTTTTCATATCCTGGCATAAATGGACCAGCATAATTGCGGCGTTCAACAAACATGTGGACCGTTTCGCCATAGGTATAAATTCCTGCGGTCCAAACTTCCCCATTTTCATCCTTCAGAAATTGTGGTTCCTGATAGACTTTCGCCCCTCTATTTGTTGTTTCTTCAAATGATTTTCGTGCATCATCTACCCAAAGAGCCAATATTTTGACACCATCACCATGTTTTTTAACATGTTCTGTTATAGGGTGGTCAGATTTCAACGCTGTGGTAAGCACTAAACGTATTTTATTTTGTTTTAACACGTAAGATACCCGGTCTCGAACGCCTGTTTCCGGTCCGGCATACGCATCCGACTGGAAACCAAAAGCTGTTTTGTAATAATGTGCGGCCTGTTTGGCATTGCCAACATAAAATTCAATATAATCTGTGCCATTAATAGGTAGAAAATCTTGCGCTTGGGCAATCTTTTCTGCAAATGTATTTGCCATAATTTATATAAAGGTTATTCTTTTATTTTTCCTAACTCATCCAAGATTTATAATAATCTGGATCTTCTAT